>BDTY01000094.1 GCA_002897955.1 archaeon BMS3Bbin15 | reverse complement strand
TTATATTTATATTACCAATATGTGATAATTCTAATTTTTTACCCACAATTTTAAACCCTGTTTGTGGGTAGGTAAAACTGTTATATCTATTATAGCTTTTGAAGCGTGGATATCCAGGCTTTTCATGATTTTTCAGATGTCTGAAAAAGTTCTTAAAACTCTTATTAACTCTTCTCAAGACGTCCTGTAATACTTGAGAATGAACCAGAGGTAAATACTCATTTGTTTCTTTCTGTCCTGGTAAAGCTTTAATCTGATTTTCTACTGTAATCCATTGTTTTGTCATAGGCAGTCTATACAGCTCTGCCTGTAACTTTCTACTGGCAAGAGCGTTATTATATAAATGCCTGCATGTATCCAGAGTAGCCTCTAATGTTACTCTCTGCTTTTTACTTGGATATAGCCTGAACTTATAACTTTTCATCATTTATATCCATTCTTCATTATATAATCATTGTTTTTATAAGTATATAAACTTTATGCTTATTTTCACCACTAAATTAAAATTTACGATTCATTATACCCTTAGCTAGAGGTATTTCAATATTTTTAAAATAGTAACGCATTCATCCAACGACTAAAGAGGCTGTCCGACAATTACTCCCAGTAATATAAAGACTGCTTATTTTAGGCCATAAAGGCTAAATTTAGCTTCTTTCTTGTAGTATTTTTGATTACTGGACAGCCTCTAAAGTCGTTGGTCTTCTGCGATGTTCTTCATAAAGACTTTATTACAGATATATTATTATTCGTATCTCTATATATAATATCTATTGCCCGGTAAATTTCTATCCTTTTCAGATGTGAAGTATCACCTGTTGGGAAGAAGTAGGTTATCCTATTTTTATATAAAATTAAAGATTATAGGTGATTAGTTGAAATTTGATGATTTGAATCTAACAGAAGAAGTTAAGAAAGCTATTGATGAAATGGGATTTGAAGACCTGAAATATATCCAGGAAAAAGTATTACCTCATGCTCTTGAGGGAAAGGATGTTATGGGCCATGCCCCAACCGGCTCAGGAAAAACTCTTGGTTTTACAATACCGATAGCTGAGAATGTTAATCATGGTAAGGGGGTAGAGGCTCTGGTTATCTGCCCTACGAGGGAGCTCACACTACAGGTTACAAAGGTTATTAAAGATACATGCAAATACAGCAACATAAAAACTCTTCCGGTGTATGGAGGAGTGGCAATAGGTCCCCAGATATCTGCACTTAAAAGGAGTGATGTTGTTGTTGGAACACCTGGCAGGTTACTTGACCATATACGAAGGGGAACCCTCCGTCTTGACAGGGTAAAAATCCTTGTACTGGATGAAGCTGACAGAATGCTTGATATGGGCTTTATAAATGATATAAGGCATATTGTAAGCATGACTTCTAAGAGAAGGCAGACTATGTTCTTCTCAGCCACCATACCTGAGTCAATTATAAGATTCTCCAAGCGCTTTATGAACCAGCCAGTTCATATAAAATTGGATGGAAATGAAGATAAACCGAAAATAAATCAGTCGTATATTGAGGTTTCCAATAAACAGAAGTTCCAGCTTTTGCTGGCTTTAATTGAGAGAGACGACCCGGAGTCTGCAATAATATTCTGCAATACCAAAATTGAGTCAGACCTTGTGGCAAATAACCTTATAAAAAATGAGATAGATGCTCTTGCCATACATGGTGACCTCAGTCAGGCTAAGAGAGATATGGTTATGGGAAAGTTCCGTAAGGGTGGTGTGAAATTTCTGGTTGCCACCGATGTAGCCTCACGTGGTCTTGACATACCGATTGTGAGCCACATATACAACTATGATATACCTGATGACCCCGATGACTATCTTCATCGTATTGGAAGGACTGCCAGGGCAGGAAGAGAGGGAAAGGCTGTATGTATTCTAAGCCCTTCTGACCATAACAATATGCGCAATCTCCACAAAAAGTACTCCAAGCTTGAGCAGGAGGAATTTGAGTTTGACCTTTCAAAATATCCTCAGATGAACAGAAGTTTAAAGTCAAGGTATAGCAGCAGGAGACCTTCATATTCAAATAGAGGAAAAGGTGGTTACTCAAAAAAGGGGTTCAAACCACATAACCAGTCGAGGAAAACAAAGAGGCCCCCAAGAAATTAATACCTTTTTTAGCAATATGTGAACTGCCTCTGGAGTTTCTGTTTTCACAGGCATTAATTTTAATTATATCAGCGAGAAGTCCCCTTCTGCGGAGGGGCTGAAGGAAAAACTGTCTGGGAAAAGAATTACATAGAAGTGGCCAGGAAGATAAAATACAACGGGGGTAAGCCATTTTTTATAACAAAAATCTAGGTTTTGTTAATTCCTTTGTAGAATGTGATTAATTTTGTCCTGCATCTCTATTCACAAAAGCTTTATGAAATCTTCAACACTAATGTCAGTCTGCTTTAGTATGGACTTAAGAGTTTTAGGAGCAATTATCTTACCTGAATGAATTGGCACTGTCACGAGCCTGTTCTTTTTAGAATGGTATAGATGACAGTGACTCCCCTTCCTTCTCACCTCCCTGAAACCTGACTTCTTTAAGGCTTTAACAACTTTTGCTCCTGTCACTCTTGGGAGCTTCATTAAATAACCTCAGTTTTAACCTCAACAGAAATCTCAACTGGAATTGGCTTCCCCAGGGTTTTAATAGCTTCTATATGGCCGGAGATAGCTTCTTTAACATTGGAAATGGCTTCTTCTATTGTGTCTCCCTGAGTTATGCATCCTGGTAGTAAGGGAACAGTGACAGTGTAACCTCCTTCCTCGTTCTTTTCAATCAAAATTTTATATCTGAGTTCCATAGATTTACCCTCTAAGTTTTTCACTATTCTACTCTCTGGTTGGACACGTGTAAAATAATTATTATTTATTGCAGAAGCCAACTTTGTTTGCAGGAATTTTCATGCAATTCCCATTTTATGTTATGGTACAGGGTGAATATATGAAAAAAGGAATAGAAAATAATTATGAGAGAATACAGAATATTTAGAGATAAAGAACATGGTGAAAAATCATCATCTGGGAAAGAGTATTGCTAACGCAGCCTGGAACACTCTGTATACATTCACAAGCTACAAAGCAGAATATCCTGAAGAGAGGATTATTATCAGTAGGGCAGCAACTGCCCCGAATATACGCTTGTGGATATTCTTGCTGGAGAATCATTGAAGCGGGAAGTCCCATGCGATAGCGTGGGGTATTTCACTTTTGATAGTCCTGCCATATATACTGGTTTTTATCCCGGTTTTTCAAAGATGATTTCCTGCCGATAAAGTTAAATAATTTCCGGGCGAGATACACATCATGCGTGCCTACAGAGTAACTGAGATTGATATCTCGGGCATAAGAAAAATGTTTGAACTCGCGGGTGGGGATGTAATAAACCTTGCTATTGGCGAGCCTGATTTTCCAATTCCGGAGGAAGCCAAGGAGGCAATATATCAGGCTTTAAGGGAAGATTTTACTCATTACACCAGCAATAAAGGTATAATTGAACTTAGAGAAGCTCTGGCAGAGAAGCTGAAGAAAGAAAATGGTGTGGATGCCGGGGCAGAGGAGATTATAATCACCTCTGGAGCTTCGGAAGCTCTTCATCTTGCCTTTCAGGCTTTTATAAATAATGGAGAGGAAGTTCTAATTCCAAACCCTGGTTTTGTTTCCTATGACCCTCTGGCGAAGCTTGCCCAGGGTAAATCTGTTTACTATCCCCTGAGATTCGAAGAGGGTTTTATTCCCGATATTGAAGATATCAAGAAAAGGATGAGTTCAAAAACAAAGATGATTGTGCTAAACTCACCCGGCAATCCCACAGGTGCTGTTTATCCTGAGGAGGTTATAAAGGCTATTGCCGAGATAGCCGAAGATTATCATGCCCTGCTTGTCAGCGATGAAGTATATGAGAAAATTATCTATGAGGGGGAACATATAAGCCCCGGAGCTTTCTCAGATAATGTCATAACTGTGAATGGCTTTTCCAAGAGCTATGCCATGACGGGGCTCAGAGTGGGTTATCTCAGTGCTGGAGATGAGCTTGTGGAGGAGATGCTGAAGGTACACCAGTATATTCAGGCGAGTGTTAATTCCCCCGCCCAGAGGGCTGCTCTGGCAGCTTTGGGTAGTAAAAGCTTTATTGAAAACATGGTTGGTGAACTGAGAGAGCGCAGGGAGATAATACTGAAGCTTCTTGGTGGTATAGAAGGGGTAAGGGTAAACAGGGCAGGAGGCGCCTTTTATGTATTTGCCGATTTCTCGGCATACGGAGATTCACAGTACCTTGCCACAGAGCTGGTCAGGGCAGGTGTTGTTGTCACGCCGGGTACAGCCTTTGGCAGTCTGGGCGAAGGCTTTCTCAGATTTTCCTATGCCACAAGTAGAGGAAATATTAAAGAGGGTGTAAGTAAACTTAAAGGTTATCTGGAGGATAGAATATGAATAAAAAGCTTATTGCAGAACTGAGTAATGCTCACAGTGCACCGGGATATGAGGATGAGATTAGAGAAATAATGAAAAAAGAGCTTGAAAAGGTTTGCGATGTGATTAATGTGGATAAGCTGGGCAATCTCATAGCAAAAAAAGGAGATGGTGGGAAAAAGGTTATGCTGGATGCTCATATGGATGAAATCGGACTGATTATTAAGAATATAGACAAGGAGGGCTTTATAAAGTTCACCACTCTTGGCGGTTTCTCTAACCAGACTCTTCTCAATCAGAAAGCTGTTATTCATACAGACAAAGGTAGAGTTTATGGCGTGATTGGCTCAAAGCCCCCTCATCTCATGGAGGAAGAGGAGAGAAAGAAGATTGTCAAGTCTGAAAATATGTTCATTGACATTGGGGCTGAAAGCAACAGGGATGCCGGGGATATAGGCGTGGCAGTTGGAGATTTTATAACTATGGATATGAACTTCAAAGAACTGGGTGGGGATTTTATAACAGGCAAAGCCTTTGACGACCGTCTGGGCTGCTATGCCATGATTGAAGTTATGAAGAGAATTGATGCCAGTGACGTTGAGGTTTATGCAGTGGGCAGCGTGCAGGAGGAGGTAGGCCTCAAAGGAGCCAGAACAGCAGCATATAAGATTAATCCCGACTATGCCCTTGTTCTCGATGTCACCACAACAGGTGACTACCCTGGTGTTAAAGAAGACAAGAGCACAAATAAACTTGGCAAAGGAGCTGTTATATCTCTTGCCGATTCCAGCGGAAGAGGGCTTATAACCCATCCGAAGGTGAAGAAAATTCTTTTAAACACGGCCAGGAAGGAGAATATAATGTGCCAGCTTGAAGTTGGAGAAGGAGGCACAACCAATGCCACTGTTATACACCTCACCAGAGAGGGCGTGCCGAGCGGGGTTATTTCTGTTCCGACACGCTATATTCACTCGCCTGTCGAAGTTGCAAGGCTCAGGGATATTGATGCTGTGATTGACCTGACAGCAAAGGCAATCAATAGAATTTAGGATAATATTTTAATAGATTAAGATATTCTATAGAAATATGGCTGAAATAAAGTTTGTGTCTGGAATGAGGGCAGATGCTACAGAGGATGTTGTTTTCAGGATGTGCCCCATGCATCTTATGCGTACTGAAGATAGGATGAAGGAGCTGGAAAAGGGGCAGATTCTGGAAGTTATTACAGACTATGAGGGCTCTCTGAATGATATTCCCGAATGGTGCAGAAAGACAGGTAATGAGCTTATCGGTGTGGATGATAGCGGGGAGTTTTTCAAATTTTATATAAGGAAGACAAGCGATTAGTATGCTAAGAATATATCTTGATCATATGGCAACAACACCTGTGGCGAAGGAAGTTCTGAATGAAATGCTTCCTTACCTCGAAAACAGATTTGGAAATCCTTTGAGGGCATATGACCTTGGCTTTGAGGCAATGGATGCTATTGATAAGGCAAGGGAAAGGGTTGCCGGGCTGATAAATGCAGAGCCTGAGGAGATTATCTTCACGTCTTCGGGTGCCGAGGCAAATAATCTTGCAGTGCATGGCCTTGCGAATGCAAATAAAACAAGGGGTAAGCACGTTGTTTCAAGTATTATAGAGCACCATTCAACTCTGAATTCTCTTCGCTGGCTCCAGAAGCAGGGTTTTGTTGTGAGCTTTGCGGGAGTTGACAGACAGGGCGAGGTGGATTTGAATCAGATTGAAAAGAGTACTGGCAAAGCTACAGTGCTTGTTTCTGTAATGCTTGCCAATTATGAAGTGGGTACAATACAGCCGGTTAAGGAGATTGTTGAGATTGCCCATGAAAAAGGTGCACTTGTGCATGCCGATGCTGTTGCCGCGGCAGGTAATATTGAAATAGATGTAAAAGCTCTTGGTGTGGATGCTCTGAGTATATCCTCTCATACAATGTACGGGCCAAAGGGTGCCGGTGCTCTCTATCTCAGAAAAGGTCTCAGGCTTGTTCCTCTTATTTATTCGGGAGTGCAGGAGGAAGGTCTCAGAGGAGGAACAGAGAATGTTCCTGCCATAGTCGGTTTTGGAAAGGCGGCAGAGATGGCAGGTAAGGGTCTGGGGCAAATTGAAAGAGTGAGGTGGCTGAGAGATATGCTTGTTGAAAGTGTTCTTGAAATTGAAGATACTGAACTTACGGGGCACAGTGAAAAAAGGCTGCCGAATCAGGCCAGTTTTATAGTTGATTATATAGATGGCGAGGCTTTGGTGCAGGCTTTAAGTTTCGAAGGTGTTTATATTGGCAATGGCACAGCCTGTATTTCTCAGGTGCTGAGAGCATCCCCGGTTTTGATTGCCATGGGCTATCCTTCGAGAAGGGCTCAGAGTTCAGCGGTTTTTTCTTTTGGCAGAATAAATACAAAGCGTGAAATTGAATATGCTATTGACAGGTTTTATCTTGCTGTTAAAAAGCTGAGAAAAATTTCACCTTTTGCCCGATAGCTGGATTTCATATTCCTTCCATTTCCTATCCACAAGGTCTTTAATTTCAGGGCTCATCTCAATAGGCTCGGGCCATTCCCTTGAATATCCTTCTTCTTTGAATTTTTTTGTTGCGTCTATTCCAATTTTTGAGCCGATGTTTTCAATGCTGGGTGCGTGGTCGAGGCTGTCTGTCGGGGTGCCGGAAACAACGAAAATATCTCTTGCCGGGTCAACATTTGCCGAGGCTGTCCATAGAACTTCACCCGGATTCTGAATATCAACATTGCTGTCTACCACAACAACAGCCTTTGTGAGCATCATCTGTCCCAGCCCCCAGATGCCAAAAATCACTTTTCTGGCCTGCCCGGGGTAGCTCTTGTTTATTGAAATTATGGCAAGGTTGTGAAAGGCGGATTCAACAGGCAGGTTGATATCAGTTATCTCCGGAAGCTGCATTTTTATAAGCGGAAGGAAAATTCTCTCCACTGCCTTGCCGAAGTAGGCATCTTCCATGGGTGGCTTTCCCACAACTGTTGCAGGGTATATGGCGTCTTTTCTATGGGTTATGCAGGTGATGTGGAAAACAGGGAAGGGTTCGGCAGGTGAATAGAAGCCTGTGTGGTCCCCGAATGGGCCTTCCATTTTCATTTCTCCGGGTTCGACATAACCCTCGAGAATAATTTCTGAGTTTGCAGGCACCTCAAGGTTGACTGTTCTGCATTTTACAAGTTCCACGCCATGGCCTCTGAGAAAACCGGCAAAAAGAAGCTCATCGAAATCAGGTGGAAGGGGTGCTATGGATGAGAATATTGTTGCAGGGTCAGAGCCAAGGGCAACTGCCACCTCCAGCCTTTCTTTTCTTTCGGAAGCCTTTCTGTAGTGCTCTGCTCCGTGCTTGTGAATCTGCCAGTGCATTCCGGTAGTTCTTGAGTCATAGACCTGCATTCTGTACATGCCTGTATTCCTTTTTCCTGTTTCAGGGTGCTTTGTAAAGACAAGGGGGAGTGTTATAAATCTGCCTCCATCTTCTGGCCATGTTTTCAGAACCGGTAATCTGAGAAGGTCAGCTTCTTCACCCTCGAGTACAACCTCCTGACACTCGGCTTTTTTCACCATTTTCGGTGGAAATGAAAGAGCTTTTTTAATTTTACTCAGACTTTTCAGTTTGTCCGATATGCTTTCTGGCACCTCCGGCATGGTAAGCTCGGCGAGTGTTTTGCCTATCTTCTCAAAACTGTCTGTTTCGAGGGCAAGTTTCATTCTGTCATAGCTTCCGAAAAGATTTGCAACAACCGGAAAGCTGCTACCCTTAACCTTTTCGAAGAGGAGAGCAGGCCCGTTGCTCTTTGAGACTCTGTCAACTATCTCGGAAATCTCGAGTTCAGGGTCAACCTCTACTTTAATTCTTCTCAGCTCTCCCTTTTCTTCCAGCCTGCCAATAAATTCTCTCAGGTCTTTATCATATCCTGGCAAGAAGACACACCTCCTTCAGGGGTGGGATGAATTGCCCCATTACAATTTCAAAACTGTATTCCTTTTCCATACTTTACCAACTCCACTTTCTTAACATTAATATCAAATGTTTTTCCTATTTTATCTTTAATTATTACATATTTTCCATAACAATGAACACCCTTTACTCTGAATATGGATTTAAGATATCTCACTAAGTCATTGGGCTGTAATTCATATCTCTGTCGTCTGATAGAGGGTTTGAAACCCACCCTATTGGTTTGAATACTTCTGTTATTCCTTCTGGTTTGTGTTGCCATATACAGTTTACTTCTGCT
>BDTY01000093.1 GCA_002897955.1 archaeon BMS3Bbin15 | reverse complement strand
CCTCTAAACCAAGGGGATTTTGAGTTCAAAGACGAGGATTTTATTGAGGGTATATCTGTGGCAGACCCGGATACTTTTTATACAGATATACTGATGAAAAGTGACTATGTCTTAAGCTTTTAGGTGATTTCCTTGGCCATAGTAGAAGTTACATCTGCAGACTGGGAAAAGGAAGTCTTAAAATCTTCCCTTTCTGTACTTGTCGATTTCCACTCCCCCTATTGCCCACCGTGTTTTATCATGGAAAAAATCCTTGTGAACATAGCAGAAAATTACAGTGAAAGAGTGAAATTTGTCAGGGTTGATATTGATAAGGAGGAAGAGATTGCCGAACGTTATGATATACTCAGTGTGCCTACCATAGCTTTTTTCATTTCTGGAGAGCTTATTCAGGGTTTCACAGGGGTAATTCATGAAAAGAGTCTTGTAAAGAACATAGATGCTATTCTTGGAAGAGTATAGGTAATAGTTGTTAATATTAAATATACCAGAAGATGAAAGATTATAGAGTTAAATATATCATTATTATCTTCTTAATTCTTGTATCAGGCTGTACTGCCATTCATGTAAATAAGATTAGAAAGAAAAAAATAGATATTGTACAGGTTCCCAATCAGATTGAAAAGAATAAATCCGAATCTGCTGTATCTCATGTTACATCAGTTAAAAAAGCAAAAGCACATTTGAAAAGGCTTAAAGTGTCTCTACTCTGGAACTTTTCAACCATAGAGCCGGTCTCTGATATTGATATAGGGAATAATATAGTGGCTCTGGCTTCTCTTGATAACAACTTTTATATCCTGAATATCGATGGAAAGCTTCTCCACAGGTTGAAAACTGCAGGAAATGGTGAAGCAGTTGCTCTCCTCCAAAAGAAGAACCTTCTTCTTGGTTCAAGTTTTGTATACCCCACCACCACTCTTTACCTATACTCCCTTGGAGAAAAACCCGAACTTATGTGGAAGAAGAATATAAACTCTGAGGTCATGGCACTGGCTTTTCAGGGCGATAATATAATTATAGGCGAGGTTTCCGGAAAGGTAATCGCTCTTTCTCTTTCAGGTAAAAGGCTCTGGGAATTCAATATAAGTAAAAGTGCCTGGGGTGTGGCTGATATTGAAGCTGGAAGTAAAGCTATAGCTGTGGCCGGAGACGACTCCAACCTCTATCTTCTTTCAGATAAAGGAAAGCTACTGTGGAAACGTTTTCAGGGCAGAAAAGGTTATCTATATGGCTGTGCCCTTGAGGAGAATCTCAGTCTGGTAGGGGCCGCATCTCAAAACTCAAAGGCTGTGCTTTATTCTGAAGAAGGAAAGTTCCTCTGGAGATTCAGGACAAACTTTTCCAACAGCGATATTGCTATATCCAGAGACGGGCTTGTGGGTGTAGCATCATGGGACGGACATGTTTATATACTTTCCAGAGAGGGTAAGCTCTTACTCACAATTCCAGTTAAAGAACCCACTGCTGTTGATTTCAATGGCAACTACCTCGGAATAACATCAAGAAATGGAAATGCATATCTCTACAGGATTGAGAGCAGTGAGTGAATACAAAAACTGACTTATAGTATTTCATTACTGCCATTTCAACCGGTGCCAAGACCGCAGATACCAAAAGGTTTTTATAGCACCAGAACCAGAGACTATAACACCAGAAACAGAGACTTAGAGACTTTTCAGGAGGTAAAGGGTATGTATTATGTAAATGGGCTGGAATATCTTGGTAGAAATGTTAAAATCCGAGGGCGTGAAATGCAGGGTGTTGAAGCTAAACGCTTTGTTACAATAAAAAAGACTGACAAAATGCCTACTAGGGAGGATGTCTTAAAGTGGGCTGAAGAATGTAAATCTCAGAAAAATTCAAAGCTTAAAAGGGTATGGGTAATGCAGATAGAAGGTAACAAGTGGAAAAAGGTAATGGATGTAATTAGCCTATAACCTTCTCTATCCTTTCTGTTGTTCTTATTATCTTTTTAAGCGCTCTGGAATTTTCCATGTCTACAAGGGGGATATCTTCCATGTCCCCCTGAATAACTTTTTCATCAAAGGGTATGAATTCGAAAAACTCGATTTCCAGCCTTTCTTTCAAAAACTCTTTTTGTTTCTCACCTGAAATCTTATTCGCCACAGCATAAATTCTCTTCACACCTATGTCCTTTGAAAGTTTATAGATATGTCTGGCTGTTTCTACTGACTTTATACTTGGCTCAACAACTATAAGCATGAGGTCAAAGTTCTCTGCCACCTTCCTGCCAAGATGCTCGACTCCAGCTTCAGTATCAAGTATGAGAAGTTCATCTCTCTTAAGGACAAGATGTCTGAGAAGAGCTCTAAGAAATGTTGTCTCCGGGCAGATGCATCCCTGCCCGCCCTCTTCAACAGTTCCCATAACCAGAAGTTTGAGATTACCACGCCTCGAAGAAAAATGCTCAGGAATATCATCCACCTTAGGGCTGAGATTGTACATCCCAGGTGCTATAACAGCCCTCTCATTTATCAAATCTTTGAGACTGCTTATTGGTTCTGGATTATCCATACCCACACTTGTATGGAGGTTCATACTCGGGTCTGAGTCAACAGCAATAACCTTATAACCCCTATCGGCAAAAATTCTCGCCATAGTGCCTGAGATTGTTGTTTTTCCAGCACCACCTTTACCTGATATTACAATCTTCATTTTAAACCTCTATTTCCCTGGCTTCTGTTCTCTGGACTTTAAAACCTCCATAGCTTTCTGAAGATTTTCCTCCCTCTGCTTGTATTCCTCAAGACTAATACCACCATTTACATAGCTACTCTGAAGATTCTTCTCCATAGCCTGAAGGTCTTTTGTTGTATAATTCGAATAAATAAACTGCTGATAGCTGTTCTGCTTCTGCTCTCCTGTAGTGGGATTGGAGATAACAGCATAGGCTATAGTCGATAGAACCATGAAACCTACACCCATTAGTGCCCAGAGTTTAGCTCTACTTCTCTTATGAGTTTTTTTCTTCTTTTCCATTATATTCCTTCCAGCGGTTTTATTGAAATCCTTACGCTGTGCCCAGCGATATTCCATTCCTTCACATATCCCTGCTCATCTGATTTACCCAGAGCAAGGACCTTTGACCTTGTTTCTCTTTTTATGTACTCCTCTTTATCTTCTGCATATCTGAGAATCTCACCATCAGTCTCAATTTCTGTAGCTATGAATGCCTCAATATTAAGCTGCAGCTCCTTTCTCATTTCCTGTATCCTTCTTACAATCTCTCTTGCATAGCCTATCCTTTTGACTTCTTCTATCCTCTCTGCATCAAGAAGAACAACTCCGGAGTCAAAATCCGCACTGAAGAGATTTTCAGGAAGAATTTCTTCAAAGATTACGTGCTCCTTATTCAACCTTATTTCCTCGCCATCAATTTCAACCTCTTTACCTTCCTCAATTATTTCCCTGAGTTTCTCAGGTGGGCTTTTTTCAATGAAATCAGCCACTTTATTTGATAGAGCCCTGAACTCTGGCCCCAGAGTTGAAAAGTTGGGTTTCGCATTGAGCCTTGCTTCTCTAAAACTTTCCTCAGGATTTTTTACTTCAAGTTCAAGAGTATTTGCCTGAGCCTTTATAAGTGATTTAAAAGCATTGACAGCGTTAAGAGTTTTCTCATCCTTTGGGTATACTATGAGCCTTCTGGCAGGCCATCTACGCTTGAGCTTTGCCCTGTCTCTTGCAGAATTGGAAGCTTCTATAAGCTTCCTTGTAATCTCCATATTCTCCTCAAGAGCTTTATCAAGATATTTTTCCTGAGGCAGGGGAAACTTCTCCAGATGCACACTTACCCTACCTCCGTCAAGACTCCTGTATATCTCCTCAGCTAAATGCGGTGTTACAGGTGCTATAGTTTTTGACAGGCTGTAAAAAACACGGTATAACACAGAGTAGGCAGCTATCTTGTCCATACTCTCCTTCTCATCCCAGCTTCTTGGTCTCATAAGAGGTATATACCATCTGCTAAGGTCCTCAACTATAAAGTTGTACAGTGCTCTTGTCGCCCTGTACAGATGAAGAGTTTCAAAGCCATTTTTAACTTCAGCTATGGTGCTCTGAAGTCTCGAGAGAATCCATCTATCCTCATCCCTGAGGTAATCTTCCACTTTATCAGAAACCTCTGCAGGGTCAAAACTATCTATACTCATATAGGATGTAGAAAAAACAAATGCATTCCACAGTATATTGAACATCTTTGATATAACAGTCACCTCTTCCCAGTTGAACTTCAGGTCGTCCCAGGGTTTATTTGACCATAGCACATAGAACCTTAGAATATCCACACTGTGTTTTGCTGCAACATCTTCAGGAGCAACAACATTGCCAATGCTCTTGCTCATTTTTTCACCCTTCTCATCCAGAGTGAAACCATGCATAAGAACTCTCCTGTATGGAACTTCATTGAAGGCAAGCAGACCACACCCAAGCTGGGAATAGAACCAGCCTCTTGTCTGGTCATGCCCTTCTGTTATAAATTCTGCAGGATACCATTTCTCAAACTCATCCTTTCTACCGGGGTAACCAAGAGAAGCCCAGGCAGCAATGCCAGAGTCAAACCATACATCCAGAACATCTTTAACTCTCTCCATCTCGCCACCGCAACTGCACTTCAGCTTAATTTTGTCAACATAGGGTCTGTGAAGCTCTTTTATATTCTCATCAAGCTCTTCTCTTGTGCCTATAACCCTTATATCGCCACATTTTTCACATACCCAGACAGGAAGAGGTATGCCCCAGTAACGCTGCCTGGATATTGTCCAGTCCCTTGCATTCTCTATCCAGTCTTTAAATCTTGCAGAACCTGCCCAGTCAGGTACCCATTCAACCTTTTCCAGCTCCTCCAGCATCTTCTCTCTGAGCCTTGTAACCCGAATAAACCACTGCTCGGTAGCCCTGTATATTATAGGCGAATTGCAGCGCCAGCAATGTCCATAGCGGTGGGTTATGTGCTCAGCCTTAAGAAGGGCACCTTTTTTACTCAGGTCTCTTATTATAACCTTATCATCTACCTTTGTCTTCATGCCTGCATATTTCCCTGCTTCAGGGGTGAACCTACCTTCTTCATCCACAGGACATATAGCAGGTATTCCATAGCTCTTGCAGGCTTCAAAATCCTCAGGACCGTGCCCGGGAGCAGAGTGCACACAGCCTGTGCCCTCGCCCAGAACAACAAAGTCAGCAAGAATAACCCTATAGGCTTTTTCGGGTGCATCAATATTTATATAGTCCTTCAGAGGATTTTTGTATCTCAGCCCTTCAATCTCCTTGCCTTTAAAGGTTTCGAGGATTTCATATTCAATCCCAAATTTATCCTTTAACATGGGAACAAGCTCTCTGGCTAAGATTAACACACACCCGGGAGTTTTAACCCTTGCATAATCAAATTCAGGATGCACCATCACAGCAAGATTGGCAATAATGGTCCAGGGTGTTGTAGTCCATATCAGAAGGTATTCATTCTCTTTTCCCAGAACTGGAAATTTCACATATATGCTTGGGTCTGTTCTATCAGAGTACTCCAGTTCTGCATCGGCAAGAGCTGTCTGACATCTGGGACACCAGTTCACCACTCTGAGGTCTCTTGTTAGCAGACCCTTCTCATGAGCCTGTTTTATTGTCCACCAGGCAGACTCTATATAATCGTCATTTAAAGTCATATAGGGTTTATCCCAGTCCATCCACACCCCCAGTTTCTTAAACTGTTCTGTCATTATATCGACATGCTTTACAGCCCAGTCCCTGCAGGCATCTATAAAACCTTCCACATCACCATCAATCTCCTTTTTATTCTTTATTCCAAGCTCCTTCTCTACTTTTACCTCTATTGGTAAACCATGACAGTCCCAGCCAGGCTGCCTTCTGACATTATATCCGTTCATTGAAAGGTAGCGAAGAATCGAGTCCTTCATTATTTTATTCCAGGCAGTACCCAGGTGTATTGCACCGCTGGCATAGGGTGGACCATCAAGAAAATAATATTTCTGCCCTTCTTCAAACTCCTCCATGACCTTTTCATAAATCCCGTTCTCTTCCCACCATTTCTGTATATTCTCCTCTAACTTTCTGAAGTTCATACCCTTCGGTACCTGTTTGATCATCATAATCCTCTCTTGATATTTTTGATAGGGAAGTATTATAATCTATGCGAATATAAATTTTAGTATGATTAAGGAGAAGGTGATTCAGGAGAAAGTAGAACTGGCTCTCCGACTCCTATCTCTTGCAGAACATGAACTGAGTGTCGGGGAGGCCATGGATATTATAAGGAGTGTTTCAAAGCTCAGCGAGGTTGCGTCTCAGACTCTGGCTCTCGGAGAGAACAGAGGAATAATAAAAAGGGAGAATAACAGGATATTCATCTTGACCAGAGAGCCTTTCAGCTTTAATATTGTGAAGAGAGAATGTTCTGCAAACTGTAAAAGATGCGGTAAGAGAATAAAAATATGCCACTTTGTTGTTATTGAAGGCCAGGAGTCAGGCCCCTATGGAAGTAAGTGCATAAAATTTATATCAAAATAGAATACATATATAATAATGAGGAGGACTTTTATGAAAGCATTGAAGCTGAGGGTAGATGAGCTTAAAAAGAACGGCAGGCTTGTTAAGAAAGATGAACGATATGAAGTTTATGATATAAAGATGAGTGATCTTGTATTATCTCTCACTGTGCTGCATACTGAAAAATCAACCACAGGACACGAGCATGAGAATGCAGAGGAGATTTATCACTTTATCTCAGGTAAGGGTGAGATTCTACTCGGAAACAAGAAATACACGGCTGAAGCAGGTGATATTTTCACTGTGCCCAAGGGGACTTTTCACAGGGTTTTCAACACATGTAAAGAGAATCTCGAATTTATTGCTGTCTTCGAGGTTTACGAGGGCAGGGGGGAATCGCTAAAGGCTGTTATACCTGCAGCGGGACATGGCACGAGATTTCTTCCAATAACAAAGGCTCAGCCCAAGGAGATGCTTCCTGTTTTCGACAAACCTACGATACAGTATGTTGTGGAAGAAGCTCTTGGCTCAAGTTTGAAGAATATTCTTATGGTTACAGGAAGAGGTAAGAGAGCTATTGAAGACCATTTTGACAGAAATCCCGAACTGGAGGTTTATCTTGAAAAAGCAGGAAAGTCCGATGTCCTCAAGGAAATAAGCAGGATAAGTGAACTTGCAAATATAAACTATGTACGCCAGAAGGAAGCTCTGGGTCTGGGACATGCTATTCTCCAAGCAAAAGATTTTGTTGGCAACAGCTACTTTGCTGTACTTTTAGGTGATGTCATAACAAGACCATCATGCCTGTCTAAAATCCTTAAAATCCACGAAAAGTACAGAGCGAGTGTTATAGCACTCCAGGAAATTGAGCCTCAGGACGTTGTTAAGTATGGTGTTGTGAAAAAAGGCAGAGAACTTGAAAATGGTACATTCATGATAGAAGACCTGGTGGAGAAACCAGAAGTCAGGGAAGCTCCATCAAACTTAGCTATCGTCGGAAGATATATTCTCAGCAGCAGAATTTTTGATATTCTTGAAAAGGGAGAGAAAGGCAAGGACGGAGAGATTCAGCTTACCGATGCCATTAAGAGGTTAATAGAGTCTGAAGAGAAAGTTATTGGTTTCAAATTCAGTGGAAAAGTTTATGATATAGGCAACAAATCATCCTGGATGAAGAGCAGTATAGAACTTGCTCTGGAGAGCGAATCTGGTAATGAATTGAGGAAATATCTGAAGGGAATCCTCAGTTCACCCCAATAACTGTGCTGTTCCAGGGTAAACCTCTGGAATGAATCACCTGTCCAACCTTGACATTATATTCTATCTCTATAACTTTCGGATATACGGCAATAACTGTTGAGTTGAAGGGCAGACCTCTATGGATAACATCACCCACTTTAAGCAGAAGTTCGAGTGCCATTGTATCATTGTTTATACTTAAAACTGAGGCATTTATATTTGTATCTGGAATCATGAAAATATCGCCTGCTTTAAGGTTAGCTGCATGATAGAACTGGTTTACAGGCACATCAACATAGCGTTTTAATAGAGTTTCCCTTGGAATTTTCTCCTCAATGGGTATTATTGTCAAAAGCTTCTTATTGTAGTAGTTATAGGCTTTATCCGGAGGAATAGTAACTTCAATTGTCTGATTCACCTTCATACCATTTACAGCATCTCCAACACCCTCTATTATCCTTTTGGACCCCAATACAAAGCTAAGAGGTTTATAGCTTGGCCTTTCCCTGAACATATATGCCTTGGGTATGCTCTTATTCTCAGCCACCTGCTTTAATGATGTATCAAAAACCTTGCCTGATGGAAGCATGCCTATGTAATTAATTGTAACTAAATCACCATTTTTAGCTACATTTGCTGCAGTTCCATTCCGTTCAACTTTAAGAAGAGTTATATTGAAAACCAGAGTTTTATTGGCCAGAGGATGAATAGAATAAACAAAAATATCGGTTGAGTTGGTGTATATTTTCAGCCATCCCAGAGAGTTATAAATTGTTTCATTCACTGCATCGTGTCTTATTAAAATAAAACCAGAGAGATTGTAATGAGGTTCATTTATATTATTAACGTTACTAAAAGAGGCATTTCCAGTTTTACCACTATTGCCTCCAAAAATATTGCCAATAATACCGCTGGCAAATACGCCAACCAGAGCAATTGAAATTATAACCAGTACAACAAACTTTTTTCTGGTTCCATCCTCTTTGAACATATCCTATGGTTACTTCTACTTACTTATAAAACTTATGTGATTTTTTATGTATTATATATGTTTATGTAATATAAAATTATTAAATTTCAATGCAATAAATTTGCTGAAGTTATACGAGTTACTCGATGTACTGGTCTAATCAAATACTACATAATATGACATACAGAAAAGCTTATATAGAAGTTCAAAGACATATTACGTTGTAAAGTTACAATTAGTAACTTTAACTAAAAAGGAGGTAGATAAATATGGCTGCACAATTAGGCGGACAGCCCGTATATGTAATTTCAGATAAATCAACAAGAACTTCTGGTAGGGATGCCCAGAGAACAAATATACTGGCTGCAAGGATTATAGCGGAGGCGGTAAAGACAACACTTGGTCCAAGAGGAATGGACAAGATGCTTGTGGACAGTATAGGGGATGTTGTTGTAACAAACGATGGAGTTACAATACTTAAAGAAATGGATATTGAACATCCTGCTGCAAAGATGGTGGTGGAAATCGCCAAGACTCAGGAGGATGAGGTTGGCGATGGTACAACTACTGCAGTGGTTATAGCCGGAGAGCTTCTGAAACGTGCAGAAGACCTTCTCGAGCAGGACGTGCATCCAACAATAATAGCAAGTGGATATCGTCTGGCTGCAGAAAAGGCAAAGGAAATACTGACAAATATAGCAAAAGAAATTTCTAAGGATGATGAAGAACTTCTAATTAAAGTAGCAACAACTTCAATGACAGGTAAAGGAGCAGAAAAAGCAAAAGATTACCTCTCTGAACTTATTGTGAAAGCAGTGGAGACTATTGCCGAAGAAGAAAATGGAAAGGTTATAATTGACGTGGACAACATCAAAATAGAGAAGAAGGAAGGCGGCGGTATAGAAAATACAGAACTTATTCAGGGTGTTGTTATAGACAAGGAGAGAGTGCACCCGGGAATGCCAACAAAAGTAAATAATGC
>BDTY01000092.1 GCA_002897955.1 archaeon BMS3Bbin15 | reverse complement strand
TTGACTTGAGACCAATATGTCTGACATCAGCAGAACTCCTTGTTCTTGTTTTTAATGCGATTTTTGCTACTTGCCTTGCCTTTGAAAGTTCCAGCTCAAAATTGCGATGATGCCTAATCTTGTATGTCAATATCATTTTCCTCTTTTCCATCTTTTGTTAACCACCAATTATAGATATATGTCACTAATATATGGCTATTTTGGTGACAATTAAATATGGTTCGCTCTCATCCCACCACTAAAGATAGTGGGCTTTCCCGCTCACAATATTGTAAAAAGTTACAGTTGAGGTACTGCAAGTCTTATTGTCAAGAGAACGGGAAAAATAATACAATAATCTTGAAAAAAGGCCACATTCCTGGATTTTAGGGCCACGGCCGAGATTTGAACTCGGGCTAAGGGATCCACAGTCCCTAGTGCTAACCATGCTACACTACCGTGGCCATGGGTAAGGTAAAATTGGGCCCGCGGAGATTCGAACTCCGGACCTCCGCCGTGTCAAGGCGACGTCATAACCAACTAGACTACGGGCCCCTGTAGAATTGATGTGAGAACCTTAACCATATAAAATTGTAATTATTCAGTAACCCTGAGATTTGCTTTTGCGACAACTGTATCTCCATCGTCTGTTTTACCAATAATATCTACAATATAATTTCCGGGGAGAGCGTCCTCTTCAAGTTTCGCCTTAAAACCTAAAATTCTGCTTTCCTGGGGCTTCAAAGTGACAGTAGCTCTTTCCGGCTTGATAATAATTAACCCTGCTGTATTTCCAGCATCTATATTGGCTGTAACTGTTTTGCTACCTATATTAAGAACCTCCACATTCATTTCTATATATTTGTCATAATTGATACTCACCTTGCCTGGAATAACATTCACAGAAACCTTGATTTCATGCGCCTTTCCCATCAGAGTGCATCCCGGGATAAGGAGCAAGATAATTAAAATATACAGAATGCGCATAGACTTAATTGAAAGTGTTGCATATAATATCTTTTCGATTTCACTTTTTAACTTTTCGGCGGGAAGTTCCCTTCTGCGAGTGGTAGTTCACGCATTTCTTCATGCTCTGTGCAGAACTCTGGTTCGGAAAGCTGGGCTTCAATAAGCTCCTCCTGCCAGTGAGCATTGTAAAGCCTGCATTTTTTGCTTGTACAGAAAACTTCACCAAGGTAGTGGTAAAAAACTGCCGTAGCAGAATAACCCTCTACAACCTTCTGCATTCTTCTATCGCCATAGTCTATAAATCTGCTTCTATAGTTTTCCTTCAGTCTTATTAGCTCATCAACACTTTTTAATAAACCCTTTTCAATATAATATTCTCTGGGTTTTGCCGGAGCCTCTACTATACCTGAGGTTGAGACAATACAGGGGTAACCCAAAATTATTGTTCTGGCATGGTAGCGCGCATCAATATCATCAAAAGTGCCAAGAAGCCTGTCGGTTATATAAAGGTGGAAATTCCTCCTCTCCTTCTCAGGGATTATATCTCTCATAAAATCCATGAAATAAAACCCGTCATACAGAAGTCCCGGTGCTTTCTTCCCTTTTATAATCTCTTTCTCCAGTTTGACTTCGAGAGGGAAGGGTTCATTCTTCCTGAATGGTTTTGATATATCCACAACTCTAAGTTCAGCTATTCTTTCAGCTATATGCTCTGAGTCAGAACCAAAATAGGAAAAAAAATCTCCCCTGAGCTCAGGTTCGATTTGAAAAATTCTTTTGAGGTAGATACCCAGTTCTTTCAGGTCTACCTCTGTACCACCACTGCCATATAAAAAAACTTTACTGTTCATTTAAAATTTCTAATGCAGCATCAGCAGCTTTTTTACCTGATAGTAGCATCGCTCCGAAGGTTGGGCCCATTCTTGGCAGACCATAAACTGTTGAGACTGCCATACCTGAGACAATAAGCCCTGGATAGGCTTCGCCTGTGTATTCTACTATTGCATCCTCGCTCTTCTCAACCCACATGGCACCAAAGCCTTTTGTTTTCATAAATCCTCTGGAAACAAGCGACTTGACGACTTCTGCATCATGACCTGTGGCATCGATAACAACTTTGCTCTGGAGAGACACAGGGTCAACACAGGTAATTTCTCTTGGAAGAGCAGATACTGGTGTCCAGTTTATAACAACACCTGAAACTCTGTTTTTCTCTCTGAGAACCACATCGTCAACCTTTGTCATATTGAGAATCTTTACACCTGCATCACAGGCAGCGCCGATGAGTTTTGAGCAGGCATGAGGCCCGTCTGTAACATAGAGTCCCTTGATATACTCTTCATAGGGTACACCTAGTTCGTCAAGCACAGTGTTACCCGGTGCTCTCACAGTGATTTTGTTCATGAGATAGCCACCTATCCAGAAGCCACCGCCAAGATAGTTATTCCTCTCAATGATTAAGGTTTTAACTCCTTTCTTTGCAAGCTCTCTTCCCGCAACAAGTCCGCTTGGGCCTCCTCCGACAATGATAACATCATTTTCAGTGTGCTCAGAAAGCATCGCTGAAAAACCTTCAACTATAGCTTTTGTAACATCTTTCTCTTCAACCTTATCAAATAGCATATTCTCACCTTAACCTTTTAAGATTTATAATAGGTAACCAGCAAATAAATTTTTAAAGAATTATAATTCATGTCCATGAGTACCTTCTATAACCTTTATATTTGGATAATTCTTATTTATATATTCCCTGACTTTTTTCCAGGTCTGGTGCGGACATACAGGAGAAATTTTTCCTGTGCAAAATGCACAGGCTGCGTCATGGGCACTCTTTTCATCAACACCCGGTGCGACACATTTTATCATCTCTTTTGCCTCATCAACAGAAACTTTTTTGAGGTCAATCTCTATGAATTCCTTCATCATTTTCTCTCTTGTTAAACATGTGGATAAAAAGAATACATCAAGCTCGTGTATGGCAACCGTATCAGCTATATTCTCTGCCCTTCTGCCAGGGCAGCCTCCACAGGTGGTAACTGCTACAAGCTCAAGCCCCTGTTCTGAGAACTGTGTGGCCCCATGCCTTTATAATTGTGAACAGAATCCATGCAGTCTGTCATGGGGCATATCTCCTGCATTAAATCACAGCGTATTATGCCAGCTCTTAGTTTCTTCCTGTCCCCTGCATCTTCACCACTCATAAATTTAATAATCTTTTGTAACATTTATTTAAAATTTAAATATCCACTGAAATCAAAGAATAATGTATTTTATACTGAGATTAATATGGTTATTAAAATTTTTTACCTTTTACTTTATTAAAATCGAATCTGGCAGTGCTTGATATAACCATGACAGCAAGAACACCTGCCTGAACAGGGTCAGTGACAACAATATCAGCCACATTGGGAACCGAGCCTGCCATATTCAGGGAGATTATAGGAATACCATAATCAGCTTTCAGTTCCTGCAATGCTTTTGTTATTTCACCTCCCATGAGAGAGCCTGCAAGAACAAGTACAGCAGCTCTGTGAAGTCTTCCCACAGCATTTACAGCTTCAGCTATCTTCTCCTCTCCGGCAAGTGGAATTGTATCTACGCTTATTCTCTCTCCTCTGAGGTTGTGCCTGTCAGCCTCGCTGACAGCACCAAGGACAACCTGTGAAACCTGAGCACCCCCGCCAACAACAATCACTCTTTTACCATATATCTCTTCGAATGTTCTATTAACTTCAACTTCGACGACACTATCGATATTTTCCAAAAGTTTTTTTAGCTCTTTTACATTTCTGACATCCGAAAGTTCAAAATATATCTGAACCTCATCATCTTTCAAAAACTGCTGTATATATGTAATATTAACATCGAGCTCGGCAATAATAGTGGATATGTCCCTTAGCAAGCCCTTTCTATCTGTTGCAAATAAACTTATACCAATTGTATTCATAATATCACGCTGAAAGTTCTATCCCGCCTGAGTTTATAGAAAACTTGAAACTGCCAACAACGTGTTTGGTACCGCGCATCTTTCTTACTGAAATCTTCCTTAACTGGCTCTCAGGGTCAAGACGTAAAGTTATCATCCCATCAAACATGTAGGTTTCAAGAGGAAACTCACTTATACCTATATTTGAACTTCTTGCTTCTGTTATAATAATAGAGGTAACATCCTTGCTGCTCATATGATGGGATAACTTCAGAAGCTTTCTCCTTTTCTCAAATTCATCCCTTGCATAGAGATTCATCACTGCCAGAGAATCAATTACAAGACGCTTTGCATTCACAGCAGAAACTGCTTCTTTGAGATTTGCAACCAGATTGTCGACATCCAGACCTTCCTTCAGGGTCTCTGTGTCGATATCATCTCTAACTATGTAGTCAACCGCATCCATAATAATCAATTTTTCCTCTTCTTCGAGGGCTTCAAGGTCCCAGCCGAAGGCTTTCATATTTCTTTTAATTTTATCAGGAGGCTCTTCAAAGGTTATATACACACCGTTCTCCTCATATTCAGTGGCACCAGAATAAAGGTACTGCATTCCAAAAATTGACTTGCCACTGCCAGGTCCACCAACCACTAAAATTGAATTTCCTTCAGGGTAGCCACCATGTGCAAAAAGACCATCTAAACCAGGAATTCCAGTTCTTATAATTTTCATAAGTCACTCCACAACAGCTTTTCCAATAAGTCTGAGTCCTTTAAGTTCGGGCTTTACCAGTACAGCTATATCACCAGATTTATATACAACAGGTTTATTTGTCTCAACTATTAATTCTCCTGAGTCCTTTATATCTTTTATTGTACAGGCTTCGTAGAATAACCCGAGGGATAGCATAAACCTCTGCTCTTTTTTAATCTCTCCTTTAAAGAAGGGAGTCTTTTCAAACTTCAACTTCACTATTTTATCAGATATCAGAGGTGAGTCCTGTTCTGTCAGAAGGTATCCTCTATCAAGCTCCTCAATATCTATTCCCTTAAGAGATAGTCCCACTCTATCCACTGCCTTGGCTGTCTGAACATCAACATCATGTATCTGAATAGATTTCACAAGTACCTCTCTGTTCCCTGGAAGAATCCTGAGTTTCTGGTACTTCTTTATCTCTCCGCCTTTCACTACCCCGAGAACAACAGTGCCAACACTTTTCACCTTGAAAAAGTGGTCTATGACCACAAGCGGAAAACCACAGTCATCTGGTTTAAAACTGGCGAGAGAGTCTATTATGGCGTTAAAGTCCATCTCAACTATTTTATAGCCCTCAGCTACAGTACCCCTGATTATTTTCTTTAACTGTTCAACTGGAAAATTTTGAGTAATTATAAGTCCCTGCTTTATATTAAGAAGTTCAAGGGCAACAATAGTCTCACCAAGCTCGGGAGAGATAGCAGAGACCTTTATAACTGCGGCATTAGCCATATTTATTGATTGGAGAAGAGAGGAAGGCTTTTCAGGATAGGTGTGAGGCTCAACAAATGTATAGAGTATATCTTCATGTTTTCTGCTATAAAGAGTAATATCGCTTTCTGTTCCCTTCTTACCTAGTAATTTTCCCAACCCTCCACCAAGTAAAACCACATTAAAAGACTGCATACTCTCAGCTATAATAGAGAGATTTATAAATGTTATGTTTATCTTTAAACTTGATATCATGACACAACTGACTTCTGCAAAAAGAGGAGAGATCACTCAGGAGCTAAAGGGCGTAGCAGAGAAAGAAGGAATTAGCAGGAAAAAGCTCATGAGGAGAGTGGCAAAGGGCGAGGTTGTTATTCCGAAGAATGTTACAAGGAAAATAGAGCCGGTTGGAATCGGTAAAGGGCTTAGAGTCAAGCTCAATGCCAATATAGGTACATCTCCTGATTATATAGATATAAATAATGAGATTGAGAAGGCTAAGGTTGCCCTGAAATACGGGGCAGACGCAATTATGGACCTCAGCATTGGAGGGAATATCAGGGAAATAAGAAAATATTTGCTTGAGATGAATGCTCCTCTTGGTACAGTTCCGGTGTATGAGGCTGCAGCATATGCCGAGAGTAAGGCTATGCCTGTTGTTGATATGAGCATTGATGTATTCTTCAGGGTTATTGAAGACCAGGCAAGGCAGGGTGTCGACTTTATGACACTCCATGCAGGTGTTACATCCGAAGGTATTGAAAGGCTGAGAAGACAGAGCAGACTGACAAGTATAGTGAGCAGAGGGGGTGCAATTATGGCTGCCTGGATGAACTATAATGATAGAGAAAATCCTCTCTACGAGGAGTATGATTCTATTCTTGAAATTGCAAAAGAATATGATGTGACTTTAAGTCTGGGGGATGCTCTTCGTCCCGGAAGTATACATGACGCCACAGATAGGTCTCAGGTTCAGGAGCTTATAATTCTTGGAGAGCTTGTTGATAGAGCCAGAGAGGCCGGAGTTCAGGTAATGGTAGAAGGGCCGGGACATATGCCCATGAATCAGATTGAGGCGAATGTTATTCTCCAGAAGAGGCTATGCAGTGATGCTCCCTTTTATGTGCTCGGCCCTCTTGTAACAGATATTGCTCCAGGTTATGACCATATATCTGGCGCCATAGGAGGAGCTATTGCGGCTTTAGCAGGTGCTGATTTTCTTTGCTATGTAACCCCTGCAGAGCACCTTGCACTTCCTGACCTGGAAGATGTTCGCAGAGGAGTTATAGCCAGTAAGATAGCAGCTCATGCAGCAGATATAGCGAGGGGTATAGATGTTGAGAGAGATAATGAAATGGCCAGGGCAAGATTTGACCTGGACTGGAAGAAGCAGTTTGCTCTATGTCTCGACAGGGAGAGAGCGGAGGAGTACAGGAGCAGGCGAGGGCCAAAGAAGGAGGAGGAGACCTGCAGTATGTGCGGAAGCTTCTGCGCAATGAAGCTTTCTGGCTCTTTTCTTTGAGATTTTATTTTTAATCTCATGGAAAAATTTTAAAACTATCTGGGATAACCTAACTTAAATTCTAATATGGTAGAGCTTTTTGTAGATGTTAACATAGGGTTCTCCTGAAATTCAGAATGAAGCCGATGAAAGGAGGTAGATGAATGTCAAAAATTTATGTTAAATTCGAGACTCCAAAAGAACTTGCTGATAAAGCCTATGAAGCTGTTGAACTTGCCAGAAGTACAGGAAAGATTGGAAAGGGTGCAAATGAAGTAACAAAGTATGTCGAGAGGGCTCAGGCAACTTTAGTGGTTATGAGTGAAAATGTCGAGCCAGAGGAAATTTTAGCTCACATTTCGCTTCTGTGTGATGAGCGCGGTATTCCATACTTATATGTCCCAGATAAGATGGAATTGGGAAAAGCCTGTGGGTTATCTGTGAATGCTTCTACAGCCTGTGTAGTGACACCTGGCAAAGCCAGAGAGTTAATTGAGGAGATATCAGAAACGGTTGCTACTCTGAAGAAGTGAGACAATGGCAAAAGAAGAGGAAAACCTTGGATTTCCTGCTGAAGTCGTGGAACTTGTGGGAAGAACAGGTATGACCGGTGAGATTATTCAGGTCAAGTGTAGAATTCTTGAAGGCAGGGATAAAGGTAGAATTATTAGAAGGAATGTCAAGGGACCTATAAAGCTGGGCGACAGAATAATGCTCATGGAAACAGAGCGCGAAGCCAAAGAGCTTAAGGTGCCATAGGAGGTATGAGAATGCAGGAAAGAATATGCTTCTTCTGCAAGAGAAAAATAGAGCCTGGAACCGGCAAAATGTTTGTCAAAAGGAATGGCACTATCTTCTATTTATGTTCGAGCAAGTGTGATAAGAATATGCTCGGTCTGGGCAGAAATCCTCTCAAAGTAAAATGGGTAAAGAAGAGCGAAGTATAGAAGAGGTGCTTTTATGGAGAGAACTTTTGTCATGGTTAAGCCAGATGCTGTTGCCAGAAGTTTAACTGGTGAAATTATCTCAAGGATAGAGAATAAAGGGCTCAAAATTGTTGCTTTGAAGATGATTAAAATTAGTGAGGAAGTTGCGAAGAAGCACTATGAGGAGCACAGGGAAAAGCCCTTCTTCTCTTCAATGGTTTCCTATATGACCTCTGGACCTGTTGTTGTTCTTGTTGTTGAGGGTGTCGGAGTTGTTAAAGTGGTTCGAAAACTTGTTGGTGCAACTGACCCCAAAGAGGCAGACTCAGGCACTATAAGAGGAGACTTTGCTATTGATATCGGACGGAATGTAATTCACGCTTCGGATTCAACAGTTTCAGCTGAGAGAGAAATAGGACTTTACTTCGTCAGGGATGAAACAATCGAATATTCAAGAGCAGACGAAAGCTGGCTATATGAATAAAAACAAAAAAATATTTTATTTTTTAATTAAAAAAGATTATTAAAAAAAATTAAATTAGCTTTTCAGCTAATTAGCTTCTCAGTTCAATTTCAATATTAACTCCATCAGGCACACGAACACGCATTATCTGACGCATTATGCGCTCGTCAGCATCGATTTCAAGGAGCCTTTTATGGATTCTCATTTCCCATTTTTCCCATGTGGCAGTGCCATTTCCTGAAGGAGACTTTCTCACTGGAACTCTGAGCCTTCTTGTGGGTAATGGTATTGGCCCTGAAACACTCACACCAGCTTTTGTAGCTATATCTTTAAGCTGATTGCAGACATTCTCCAGTTTAATATGATCTGTACCACTTAGTCTTATTCGAGCAAGCATTCCTAACTAGCCTCCAAATTAAATTAAAAAGAAAGCCTTATCTGACCTTCTCTATATCAACAACCAGTCCTGCAGCAACTGTTGAGCCCATATCTCTAATAGCAAATCTGCCTAACTGTGGTATCTCTTTGACTTTCTCTATAACCATGGGTTTTGTGGGCTGTACCCTTATAACACCTGCATCACCTGACTTGAGAAACTGGGGGTTCTTTTCCATTATATTACCCGTCTTCGGGTCAAGTTTGCTTATAAGCTCTACAATCTTACAGGCTACCTGAGCAGTATGTGCATGGAAAACAGGGGTGTAGCCGACTGTTATTGCACTGGGATGCTGGAGAACAACTATCTGGGCTGTGAAAGTTTTTGCCACTGTTGGCGAGTTGGTCACATGTCCGCAGACATCTCCGCGCTTGATATCATTCTTACCCACGCCTCTTACGTTGAAGCCTATATTATCACCGGGTTCAGCTATTTCTATCTGCTCATGATGCATCTCTATAGTCTTGACTTCACCTGAGATGTTTGCCGGTTCAAATACAACCTTATCCCCTGACTTCATAACTCCAGTTTCGATTCTACCCACTGGCACAGTTCCAATTCCTGTAATAGAGTAAACATCCTGAATTGGAAGTCTCAGAGGAAGATTGGTTGGTTTATCTGGTGTCTTGAGATTGTCAATAGCCTCTAACAGAGTAGGTCCCTTGTACCAGGGCATGGCATCTGACTTCTTTGTAACATTGTCACCCTTGAGGGCTGACATTGGCACAAACTGTAGCTGCTCAGGTTTGTATCCTACCATCTGGAAGAGCTTTGAGACAATTTCTTTAACCTCATTAAACTTCTTCTCGTCATATTTCACTGCATCCATCTTGTTTATACTAACTATAAACTGCTGCATTCCAAGGGTTCTTGCAAGGAAGACATGTTCCTTTGTCTGGGGCATAAGACCGCCTTTCTCGTCCCTTTGAGCAACATCAACAACAAGCACTGCAGCATCAGCCTGACTTGCACCAGTTATCATATTCTTGATAAAGTCTCTGTGTCCGGGTGCATCTATAATTGTAAAGTAGTACTTGTCAGTCTCCATCTTCTGGTGAGAGATATCAATGGTAACACCTCTTTCTCTCTCTTCTTTAAGTCTATCCATAACCCAGGCAAACTCAAATGTCGCTTTGCCTTTCTTTTCAGCTTCTTCTTTATATTGTCTTATGATATGTTCTCCAATTACTCCTTTTTCAAAGAGAAGTCTTCCTACTGTCGTAGACTTACCATGGTCTACATGTCCAATAAACACCAGGTTCAGGTGTGGCTTATTTGATGCCATTTATTCTACCTCCTTTTTCCTTTGTATTGTATTACCTTAATTTAAACCTTTTCTTTCCTTTATCTTGCGTATAACTTCTTCTTGAAGCTCCCCTGGAAGATGTTCATAACCTGCAAATTCTGTACTCCAGAGTGCTCTGCCCTCTGTTGCCGACCTTATACTTCCTGCAAAGCCAAACATATCACTAACAGGGCATTTTGCTTCAATCACAACCATGTCTCCTTCCTGGCGCATGTCTATAATCTGACCTCTTCTGCTCTGAATTTCCCTGGTAGCACCACCCATATAATCCTGGGGTACATGGATGAATACCTTAATTTTTGGCTCAAGAAGAATCGCATTTGCCTGAAGCATGGCCTCTCTGACAGCTACTCTTACAGCCGGGATGACCTGCGCCGGACCTCTGTGAATTGAATCTTCATGGAGCTTTACATCCACAAGTTTGACCTTGACACCAAGTACCTTCTCTCTCGCGAGTGGCCCATTATTTATGGCTTCATGGAAACCTTCCTGAATGAGCTGCATCACTTCATTGAGATACTGGATACCTTTTGTAACATCTGTAAGTATATTTTTCTCATAAACCTCGACAATACCCTTTGCCTCAATTTTATTTAGACCAATCTCTTTAAAGGCCTTTCCAAGCTCCTTACCTTTATAATGTGCTGGGTTTATTTCACCTTCAAGAATTGCCTTCATAACAGGCTCATCTATTGGTTCTATAACAAAATAAAAACGGTTATGTTTATTTGGTGACTTCCCTTCTATCTGAGGAGAGGTTGAAGATACACTTTCTCTGTAAACAACAATCGGTGGAGAAACTTCAACATCCACGCCCCTTTCCTTGATTCTGTAAACAGTAACCTCGAGGTGGAGTTCACCCATACCTGAAAGGAGATGTTCACCTGTCTCTTCATTAATCTGGATTCTCAGGGTTGGGTCTTCTCTGCCCATTATATTCAGGACTTCAATAAGCTTTGGCAGGTCTTTTGAATGTTTCGCTTCAACTGCAACAGTAACAACTGGCTCTGAGTAATGTCTGATACCCTCGAAGGGCTCTATTGGATTATTAGCATCTGTTACAGTTTCTCCTGCCTTTATGTTTCTGAGACCTGTTATCATAGCAATATTGCCTGCCATAACATACTCTGTTGGCATGCGCTCCGGACCAAAGTATACACCGACCTGCTGGGCTCTTGTTTTTGCCTTGGCATTGCATAGATAAACATCCTGACTTTTCTTCAAAGTACCGGAATATATTCTGCCAGTGGCTACTTCGCCTGCCTGAATGTCTATTTTCAGGTCAGTGATCATAATTGCAAGTTTGCCTTTAGGGTTACATTCTATCATTGCTTTACCATCTTTACTTTCGATATCACCTGGCCATATCTTTGGAACTCTATATTTCTGAGCTGTTAGTGGAGCAGGAAGATGTTTTACAACCATGTCTAGGATGATCTCGTGAACCTTGGCTTTCTTGGCAAGTTCCTTAACTCTTCCTTCACGATTCATCTCTATAATGTCTTTGAAGGTAATTCCAGTCTCTTTCATCACAGGTACATTTATTGCCCAGTTGTTGTAGGCAGAACCAAAGGCAACACTTCCATTTTCAACCTTAACCTGCCAGTCTTTCTTGAACTCCTTTGGTGCCATGTTCCTTATAATCTTATTAAACTCATAGATTATCTCAATAAAACGATTCTGCATCTCTTCTGGATTGAGCTTTAACTCATTTATCAGCCTGTCAACCTTATTTATAAATAGAATTGGTTTAACTCTCTCTTTAATTGCCTGTCTGAGAACAGTTTCTGTCTGTGGCATTGCACCTTCCACGGCACACACAACAACAATAACGCCATCCACAGCACGCATTGCCCTTGTGACATTGCCTCCAAAGTCAATATGACCAGGGGTATCAATCATGTTTATAATATAGCTTTTGTCTTTGGAATCATGAACCATACTTACATTGGCTGCATCTATAGTTATGCCTCTCTCCTGCTCCTGGATATCGCTGTCAAGCACAAGCTGTTTTCCTGCAAGCTCAAAGCTCATCATACCAGCGCCTGCTAAAAGGTTATCACTCAGAGTTGTCTTTCCATGGTCTATGTGAGCAACTATACCCATGTTTCTGATACTTTTAGGCTGATCCATCAAATGGGTTATCTTACTTATCATCTCTTCCTTTCTGCCCATACTCTTCACCTTGCCGCCTTGGCTACTCTTTCAATCTCTTCCTTCTTTGATATTGAGAAGCACTTCATATCATAGCCTGCTGCAGCGGTAATTTCCTCTGCAAGAGCCTGGGAGAGAGATTTCTTCGATTTGAATGCCTGCTTTGCAGCACCAAGGGCTATATATCGAAGTGACTCATCAAGTCTGCGTTGTGGGCTGACATCCACACTCTGGTGATAGGCTATACCACCATACTTCAGCCTTGTAGTCTCTTCTCTTGGACCAGCATTAATAACTGCATCAACAAGGACCTGGATAGGATTCTTTTTTGTCTTCTTTTCGATAATAATCAAAGCTTCCCTGACCATTTTTACACTGGCATTCTTTTTGCCGGTGTTTCTACCAGATGGGCGTGTATGTTTTTTACCGTCGTGCCCCGTAACCATAGTCTTATTTATAAGCCTCTCAACTATATTCACATCGCTCTTACCGAAGGGTTTGATATGCCTTCCGCTGGTATGCGGTACAAGGATTGGCTTGAGATTTAGATAGCCCCTCATACTGGGGTCTCTGACTTCAACTTCCTGAGTGTCCCATAATCCAAAGATTTTAAACATGAATATCACCTTACAGGCTTTTCTTTTCTCCCTCTAACAAGCTCTTTAAGGGAGACATTGTTTACAGCAATAACCTTAAATCTAACACCAGGTATATCACCCATACTTCCACCGGTTCTTCCGCCTATACCGTCGATGAGCACTTCATCATGTTCATCTATAAAATTTATAGCGCCATCACCCGGGGTAAAGGCTGTAACCTGCCTTCCTGATTTAATAAGCTGAACCTTTACACACTTCCTTATAGCAGAGTTTGGTTGCTTTGCTTCGATTCCAACCTTCTCTATAACTATACCCCTTGCCATTGGCGCCAGACCCAGAGGGTTGGTCTTCTCCTTAAGTCTGAGTATCCTCCTCATATAGCTTGGGTTACTCCATCTGAACTGTTGCCTTCTTTTGGCAAGTTTTCTTGCAGTGAACTCTCCTGTGGGCTTCTTTGCCATACCATCTCACCTTAAATAATTATTACATCATCAATGCCATGATGCCTTGATAAAAGCATTTTAACTTTTTCAAGATTTTTTCCTTTTCTTCCTATGACCTGATTCTTGTCTCTGGGGTCAACCTTAACCTTTACTATCTTTTTGCCATTATTGTCCTCAACCTCAACATCTTTAACGCGATAGGTATTGAGGATATTCTTGACAAATTCTTCAGGGGTCTCGCCATGTTCAATTATTTCGACTTTCTTTCCAAGAGTCTGTCTGACTCTTGCAACATTTACGCCCTTCTTACCTATAGCAATACCCATGTCGCCTTTCTTCACCACAAATATAATTTTACCTTCACTATCGTCGACTATACAATCTCTGGTGACTGCTCCCGTATTGCTTTCAAAAAGGGCGATATAACTGATTTCATTGGCGGAAAGCCTTAAGGTTTCCATCTATTCTTTCCTCCTACCGAGTTCAAATATATCTGAATCTCCACTCTCAACTATGCCCAGCATAGCTACAACATGTGGTCTACCGCAAATTGCGCCAAGTTCCATACTTGTGCCCTTAAATTCAAAAACAGGGATTTTGTTTAGATTTGCAAACTTTTTCAGGTCTGCCTTTTTATCTGCCAGACAGTTATCTGCGACTATAGCCAATTTTATCTTTCCGTTTATAAATGCATTGAGAGTTTCTTCACTGCCCATATAAACCTTGCCTGTATCGATAGCCACTCTTATAGCCTTATTTATATCCATTAGATTGCCTCCTTGCTCTCTTCAAGCTCTCTACGCATAACTACTTCCACCATTCCTGTTCCCAACTTAACAGGCCTGCCGACAATAACATTTTCAACAATACCCTCGAGTTCGTCATATTCTCCTTTAACTCCTGCATCAAGCAGATGGTCAACTGTAATTTCAAATGCTGCTCGTGCAAGCACAGAGGCTTTTTCACCACTGACGCCGTGTCTACCTATTGCCTTAACATCGCCGTCTACAGTCATAATATCTGATATAAGCATAAGGTGGCGAATGTCAACTATAAGCCCCTGCTCATTCAGAGTATCTTGAATCTCATTGATAATTGCATTTCTTGCAGCTTCTATTCCAAGCACGCGGTGAACTTCAAGAATATCATTTGTTTTTGTCCTTGTAACGTCTACACCGTCAATTTTTAATACATCTTTGAGGTTTGAACCTTCTGTATAAATAACATGCTCGTCTCCTTCTTTACGCATAACAACCCTGGTTACACCCTTAACACCTCTGATGTATATAATCTTGGCTTTGGTTAATATTTTCTTTAATTCTTTTCTTGATGCGTTTTTACCTTTAGCCAGTGAAAGAACTATGCTTTTATCCTCTGATTCTACATCTATGCCCTTGAAACCTGACTTCACCTTTGAGACTATCTCGTCTATCTCAACCTCATTTTTATCAAGCTCGTATTCATCAAGATAGAGAATAACTTTGGAACCAAGATAGTCAAGCTCGTCACTTTCAAGAAGGTCACTAACATATAGGTTTCCTATCGTACTGGCAACCTTCTTTGCCATTTTCGGGTTATTTCTATAATCCTCTTCAAGGTATATGGTCATAGAGGGTGTTGAAGGCTGCTTTCTTGCATCCACAATTTCAATAATTCTGGGTAACCCCAGGGTAACGTTAAGTTCAGCAACACCTGCATAGTGAAAAGTTCTCATGGTCATCTGAGTACTTGGTTCACCCATACTCTGAGCTGCAAGTATACCTACTGCTTCACCAGGCTCAACCTCAGCATATTTGTATCTTCTGAGCACATCCTTCAGAATATTTTCAAGAGCCTCCTCAGTAATCTTAACTTTTGAGAGCTCTCTATTGAGGTCATTATACATTTTCAGGGGTATTTCTTCTTTGAGTTCCATGAGCCTTTCATCTATTTTTTTCTGACTGAGATACATTACTATTTCCCCCTCTGGTCTGCATAGCGTCTTACAATCTTGCCAACATCGACTATATTCCCCCAATCAGTTCTTGATGTGTCTGCACCATCCTCACCGTGCTTGAACTCCACTATCACACCTCTTGTATCTCTGACTGTGTTGTCATACTCAACCTTGAGGTCCTGCAGAGCATTAACAAGCCTTCTCTGCATATAACCACTCTGGGAAGTTCTTACACCAGTATCGACCAGACCTTCTCTTCCACCCATATTGTGGAAGAAGAATTCTATCGGTGAGAGTCCGCTCTTATAGCTTGATTTCACAAATCCCTTGGCTTCAGCCCCAATATCTCCAACCTTGAAATGAGGTAGAGTCCTTCCTGCATATCCTCTCTTTATCCTTTCACCTCTAACAGCCTGCTGTCCAACACATGCAGTCATCTGAGTTAAATTCAAAAGGCTGCCTCTTGCTCCAGAAATTGCCATGATTCTGGCACTATTCTCTCTTCTCCTCTTCTTCTCTTCCTTTTCAAGGTATTCATTGGCAATTGTACCCGTTTTATCCCTTGCTTCACTTAGCACCTGCATAATACGCATTTCAAGGGTTTCTTCAAGGCTCCTGCCAGGTAAATGCTCCAGAACTTTGTCATTAAAAGCTCTGATAAGTTCCCGGACACCTTTATAAGCGTTTATGAGTATCTCTTCAATTCTTTCTCTGGCTTCCTCGGGTAAATCTTCATCGTCTATACCTGTACTGAAGCCCCTTCTTGAAATTGCATTTATAACCAGCTTTGTAACAGAATCGAGGAATATCCTTGCATCATCCGTACTGTAATCTTTAACTATTCTATCGAGAAGTTCACCCGAAAAGGCACCGAAGCTCTTCTCATCCATAACTCCTTTGAGGAGCTTTCCATTTCTTATCACAACATATGCGTCATATTTGCAGTCTTCTTCCAGACACTTATCACACTTTCGGCATATTTTTGCTTTATAGCTTAGATTCAGACCTTCTGGAATAACGAGGGAGAAAAGCTGTTTTCCACTGTAATATTCTGTATCATTTTCATCAATCATTGGGTCAGGCAGAGACTTTCTTATTCCACTTGAATATATAAGCTGAAAAGCCTGAGCCTTTGTGAATTTTGTGTCATTCATTGTGAAGAGATAAGCTCCTGAAATATGGTCATGGATTCCACCGATTATTGGACCACCGAATCTCGGCGAAAGTATCTGTTCCTGAACACGCATGAGCACTCTTGCCTCTGCCCTTGCTTCCTGCCCCTGAATTGCATGTAAATTCATCTCATCGCCATCAAAATCAGCGTTGTAGGGTGGACATACACATAAGTTCAGTCTGAAAGTTTTGTATGGCAGAACTCTTATTTCATGTGCCATAATACTCATTCTGTGCAAACTTGGCTGGCGGTTGAACAGAACCACATCGCCATTTATAAGATGTCTGTGCACTTTCCAGCCAGGCTTTACCTTTTCAAGTAGCTCATCCAGACTCTTAACTCTGGCAAGACTTATTCTGTTGCCGTCCGGACGCTCCACGTAGTTGGAACCAGGGTAATTGTAGGGGCCTTTTTTTATAATCTCTTGCATGTGTTCTATATTCAGCGGAGTTACAACCACAGGTACTGTGAGTTCTCTTGCAATCACCTCGGGTACACCAACTTCATTTATACTTATATTAGGGTCAGGAGAAATAACTGTCCTGGCAGAGAAGTTCACTCTCTTACCCGATAGATTGCTTCTGAACCTTCCCTCTTTGCCCTTGAGTCTCTGGGCAAGTGTCTTTAAAGGCCTTCCCGACCTGTGTCTTGCGGGGGGTACGCCTGCAACCTCATTGTTGAAGTAAGTTGTAACATGATACTGGAGGAGTTCCCAGAGGTCTTCAATAATAAGCTGGGGAGCACCGGCTTCTATATTCTCCTCGAGACGCTGGTTTATTCTTATTATATCAACAAGCTTATGGGTCAGGTCATCTTCACTTCTTTCACCTGACTCAAGAGTTATGGAGGGCCTGGCTGTAACTGGTGGTACAGGTAAAACTGTGAGAATCATCCATTCAGGTCTTGCCACATCAAGGTCAAAACCCATAACAACAGAATCTGTATCGTTAATTCTTTCAAGACGTTCTCTCACATCTGTTGGAGAAAGCCTCTGACCATCTTCAAGGTAGGTTGCTGGCTTCTCGAATTTTATCTCGAATATCTCACCGCCGCAGTGAGGACATTTTTTTGGAGTTTTGGCTTCCTTGAAGAGGTCTTCAATTATCGAATCAATATTCTTACCTATCTTTCTTGCAGTCTTTATCTCCTGTCTATATCTCTCGATTCTCTCATCTGGCAGCTTGATTCTCCCACAGCTTCTGCAGACAGACTTGAGAACTTTATATATACGCTTTGCATAACCCACGTGGATAACAGGCCTGGCAAGCTCGATTCTACCGAAATGTCCGGGGCACTCTCCAACTCTTGAGTTGCAGGTTCCGCACCTCAGCCCGGGGTCAACCACGCCAAGGCGTTTGTCCATTAAGCCTCCTTCTATAGGATAGCCATCTTCATCGTAGGTCTCGGCTGTTATTATCTTGAGTACAGAGAACTTTCTTATATATTCAGGAGACATCAATCCAAATTTTATTCCATCGATTTTCTTTGGTAATATTCTCATGTCATCACCTACGCTTTATCTCCAAGGACAAGTTTTGGGTTTATTCCGAGGGACTTGAGTTCATCTAGAAGAAGCTTGAATGCATAGCTGACTTCCACTTCGGCAGCCTCACTCTCCGTACCACATACAGGGCAATATACAATGCTTTTGATATTGTCATATACTGCCACACTACCACAGGTTTCGCATACAAGCATAGTATGCCTATCACTCTCATCGAGAAGTCTTTCTTTAAGTAGCAGGGCTGCGCCATAACCTATGAGACAGTCCCTTTCCATCTCACCAAATCTCAGGCCACCTTCTCTTGCCCTTCCTTCAGTTGGCTGCCTTGTCAATACCTGTACAGGGCCTCTTGAACGTGCATGGATTTTTCCAGCGACCATATGGTGAAGCTTCTGGTAATAGGCAACACCCATAAAAATCTCTGCCTTAAACATTTCACCGGTTATTCCGTTGTACATTGTTTCTCTTCCGCTTGACTTGAAACCATTTTTAACAAGTAGACTTCTTAGATATTCTTCACTGTCGCTTGAAAAGGCGGTTGCGTTACTCCTCCGTCCTTCAAGACTTGCAACCTTTCCGGCTATCATTTCCAGAACCTGTCCGATTGTCATTCTTGAAGGCACAGCATGAGGATTTATAATAAGGTCAGGAATAATCCCATCCTCTGTGAAGGGCATGTCTTCCTGAGGCACTATTAGACCAATGACACCTTTCTGCCCGTGTCTTGAAGCAAACTTATCTCCGAGCTCGGGAATTCTCTGGTCGCGGCTGCGCACCTTCACAAGGCGGTTGCCATTTGTATTCTCAGTTAGCATAACCATATCAACCACGCCGTCTTCGCCATGGCGAACAGTAACTGAAGTATCTCTCCTTTTTTCCTTTGTTAAGCCATATTCTGTAATCTCTTCAAGGAATCTTGGTGGGGAAGTCTTGCCAATAAGTACATGTCCTGCTTTCATTTCAGACTCGGGTTCAACTATACCATCTTCACCGAGATGTGCATAATCTGCTTCACTTCTATAACCTCTAATTTCCTGTTCCGGAAGCTCAAACTTGTCAAGCTGACCTCCAGGGTAGCGTCTCTCTTCAGCCTCATAAGTCCTGAAAAAGGTGCTTCTTGCCAGCCCTCGCTCAATAGAGCCTTTATTCATTATGAAGGCATCTTCCATGTTGTAGCCACTGTAACTCAGTATGGCAACAACAAAGTTTTGGCCTGCAGCCCTCTCATCATAACCTATGGTTTTCATTGTTTCTGTTTCAACAATGGAAATCTGAGGATAGTGAAGAAGATGTGCCCTTGTATCTGTCCTTATGTGGAAATTGGAAGCAAAAAAGCCGAGGCTCTGTTTGCTCATTCCTGCTCCCATGGTATTTCTCGGTGACGAGTTATGCTCTGGAAATGGCAGGATTGATGTACATACGCCAAGCATGAGCAGCGGGTCAATCTCAAGATGAGTATGATGATCATTGAGGCCTTTTATGTCCATTGCTATATAAGCATTCTCTTCCTCCTCTGAATCCAGGTATTCAATTTTGCCCTGAGCCACCAGATTATCAAAGCTCAGTTCTCCTCTCTTTATTGTTTCAATATCTTCCTCGGTAACAGCAGGTTCTCCATCATCCACAACAATCAGAGGTCTTCTGGACCTTCCTGAATCTGTATTTATATAAACCTCATGAGTATCTGAATAGTAAGCAACATTTACCTGAGTCGAAACCTTACCTGCCCTCCTTGCATCTTTTATCTCTTCAACAAGGGTTAGAGGGTCATCATGCTTCCCGATGAGTTTTCCATTGATATAAACATTTGCTTCCATTTAAGTTCCCCCTGCTTTTTCAATTTTCGTTACACCCATGCGATATAGCACAGGCTCAAGTTCATCTTCCGGCAAGCCTGTTGAGAATTCACATACAAGAGCAAGATTCTTAACAAGACCGCAGTTTGGTCCTTCTGGAGTTTCACTTGGACATATCCTCCCAAACTGAGTTGGATGGAGGTCTCTTGCTTCAAAGTGGGGCTGAGACCTAGAAAGAGGTGAAACTACTCTCCTTAGATGGGACACAACACTGAGATAGTTTGTTCTGTCAAGAAGCTGACTTACTCCTGCTCTTCCTCCTACCCAGTTGCCAGTTGCCAGAGCATGCCTTATGCGTTCAGTCAGAACATCGCTCCTTACGGCTGTTTTGACGAATGGTTCCTTACCTCTCACCACTGCTCTTTCAAGCTGATACTTTACATCTCTCAGCAGATTGTAGAAGGCGACTCTGAAAAGGTCCTCCATAAGGTCACCGGCCAGAGCCAGTCTCTTGTTGGCGTAATGGTCTTTATCATCCACTTCACGCGTTCCAGCAGAAAGTTCGAGAATCCTTACAACCATTCTACCGAGATAATGGGCTTTTTTCAGTCTGTCTTCCGGGATTATCCCTATATGTGGGAGGAGGTATCTGTTAAGGGCATCTTCAGCCCTTTTGAGCCTGTATTCCTTTGTCTGGCCAGGAGCTACCTTCTTGCCTATAAATTCCATTGCTTTCTCTGTATCTGTTACGTGTGCAAACTCCTCAATATTTATAAGGATATCATCCATTAGTTGAGGGTCATCTGTAATTGTGTTTATAATCTCCTGATGACTTCCCATACCCAGGGCATACATTAAAACGATTATGGGAATATCCCCCGGTATAGATGGGAAGCTTACTCCTATTAAGGCGTCTTTATCTCTGTGTACATTGACAAGAGCCCTGAAACCACCTCTCTTTGAAAAAACCTTGGCGACTTCGGTCACTTTGGATGACCTCTCATTCTTCTCCAGCATTATTTTATTCGGAGCAAGGTCCTCTATTGTGACAAGAACTCTCTCTGAGCCATTAACTATGAAATAGCCACCAGGGTCAAGAGGGTCCTCACCTATATCGAGAAGTTCTTCAGTGTTCTTGCTGTAAAGATTGCATATCTTTGATTTTATCATTGTTGGAATCATGCCTATCTTTACTTCCTCGAAATCACCTTCCCTATCTGGCCTCTTGAGCTTCATCTGAAGATGAACAGGAGAGAAGTAGCTGAGATTCCTGAGTCTGGCTTGATTTGGGGTTATTCTGTTATGTGAGCCATCAGCTTCTATCACCTCGGCAGGTTCAACTCTAATTTCACCCAGTTGTACTTCAACACCTACATCTGTCTCAATCATCTTATTCTCATCAACAATCTGTTGCAATCTATTCACAATAAAATCGTTGTAAGAATCAATATGTTGCCTTACAATTTCACGTTTCTTCAAAAAAGACCTTAAAATTGGCTTTCTATCCAGCAAAATCTCACCCCTTAAGGTTCAATAACAACTCTGTAATAATAGCTCTCCCCAGCTGTATTACTCTTCCTTGTTACTCTGAGTATCTCACCCGCAGTGGCCTTTATTTTCTTGACCATCGGGTCGTTCTTATATATCTTTGGAAGCTGGCCTCTACTTATATTGAGTTTATCAAGAAGCATCCTGGCTTCTTCTTCTGAAAGAATCTCATGTTGTGGAACAAGGTTGTGTTTCGATATCTCTAACTTTCTTGTCATGAATACTCTCCTGGGCTTTCAGTACTTTTTCCACCCTGGGCTTTTAGCGGGCCCGACGGGATTTGAACCCGCGACACCCGGCTTAAAAGGCCGGTGCTCTAGCCAGACTGAGCTACGGGCCCATTTCATCACTCCTTCTGCATAAATACTTCTCCATTTACCTGTGGACAACTTTTTACAAAACGATGGAGTCAATTCAGAATAACTGTAACAGGACATCAGGGGCAACCTCTTATAATACTTGTGTAAGGCAGGAGATTACGCCCTGGTCGGGATTTGAACCCGAGTCACAGGAGTGACAGTCCTGCATGATAGGCCGGTCTACACTACCAGGGCAAACTTCAGACATGCTCGGGTGAGAGCATATGAACTCTTCAATAATCATAAGTGGGCTGGCAGCGTCCTCACCTTCCCGCGAGCTCTCGCATCGCAGTACCAACAAAATCGCTGGAGGGCTTAACTTCCGTGTTCTAATGGGAACGGGTGTGGCCCTTCCGCTGTGGCCGCCATACCCTGTGTGTAACATTTCCGTAGTCAATTCCATATTTAACCTTTTGTTTTCTGACTTCATGCATAGAATAACCATTGCAAATATTATCGTAACCTGGACTGAAAGGCTACTCGGGGTTTCTGTTGCTGGGACATATTTTGAATTTACATGCTGTACAGTTTCTCGGAGGAAGCCTCAGAGGGGGCTCTCCCTTGATTTTTTTAACAAAATCAAAGGCTTCATTCACGCTATTTTCCTCTCCTTCAATAAGGAAAGTTATTGCATGAGAGCTTCCGAGGCTTCCACCTGCTATTGGATATGCTTTTACTCCGAATAAAATTTTAAAGGCTTCTATCTCTGTGATAATCTCTCCAGCCACAGGGAATATACCCACGGGTACTCCTGTAGAGGGAGTAAAACAAGAAGACCCAAGCCCTAGCTATAACATCTTTGTAAAATACTTTCGTTCATGTTCAGTCACGTTCGGTCACGTTCACCTTTATTTTTCTGGGACAGAAGAGGCAGGTTCACCCCGACTGTGTATGTGTTTCACTTATATATCAAATGGGAGGAAAAGTGAACCATGGTAATAGAGATTTACCAGACAGAAAAATCACTGAAGAATGCAGTGGACAGTATAGAGAATCTCCAGATACCTGAGAGAAACAAGGAATTAATTCGAGAATTTGTTGATAATGCTCTTGTAGGTTGGAATGGAGAAAAGCTAAGCAAAAAGAGGGTACTCAAGTATATTTCTGTTTTGAAATACATTGTATTGATTCTTGGCGAAAAGAAGTTTGATTATGTCACCACCGTAGATATAAAGAAGATTTTACGGATTGTAGATGATGACCCTAAGAAGGGAGAGTGGGCACAATATGACTATAGAATTCTTATTAAAAGATACATTACATGGCTCAGAGAAGAACACGGATACCCAGAAGATTATCCTGACAGAGAAGAGCATATGAAAGCTCTTTCAATGATTAAACTTGGAGTTCTCCGCCATGCTTTAGAAGTGCTTAAAATCAAGGCAAAACAGCCTGACAAACTTCGTGACAGAGATACAATTCCTTCGAAAGAGTATATTACATATATGAGAGAGGCTGCAATAAATCCAAGAGACAGAGCCTTTCTGGCCATTCTGGAAGAAGTTGGGGCGCGTATAGGTGGATTGGGAACCAGACAAATAAAACATGTCGAATTTGATGATATCGGTGCCCAGATATATATGAGTGATAAAACACTACGCGGAGAACCTGTTAGACTCACATGGAGTGCTGCCTTCCTGCGCGAATGGATTGGTGTACACCCTTATAGAACTGATATGGAAGCACCTCTGTGGGTTAACATGCAAAAAACAAAACCTGTACCTCTGAACTATAAAGGCCTGAGAAGTATTGTAAAAAGAGTTATACTAAGGCACAACAGAAGGGCAAAGGAGAATGGGTTACCCGAGATTCCTCATGATTACGGTATGCATGCGTTCAGATATTACGCCCAGATTCGGGATGAATTGAACGGGGTACCAAGAGCTGTACAGGTCCGACAACGTGGCTGGACATATAACTCTAACATGCCTTCCAGATATGCCCGTCTGGTATCAAAAGAAGTTGATGAATTTTACAGGAAAAAACTTGGAATAAGCGATACTGGAGAGGAAGAGCAGCCGTATCCATGCCCGCGTTGTAGAGAAATCAACTTACCAAAATCAAGATTCTGCAAAAGATGTGGTATGCCACTTACAAAGGAGAGTATGAAGTATAAAGACGAAATAACAACTCTTGCCTTGAGGATGCTTAAAGACCCGGAACTTAGCAAAGAGATCCTTGAGGCTTTTCACTTTTCCGATGGGGTAGGGAAAGATAGAAATAAAAAGGAGGTAAAATAACATGTTAGAATTTGAATCAGTCTCAAGCGTAAGTCAGGCATTATACAGGAGGAATATTATGAGTGGTAGTTATGCACATACTCCTCTATCTATATTCAGAAGGAGGGAGGTTTTTGAAGAAGCACATGTCCCTGAAGAGTTTCTGTATAGGGAAAAGGAACTTGAGGAGATTGCATCCTGCATACGACCTTTGCTCCAGGGAGTTCAGGGAAATACCATGAAAATTTATGGCGAACCTGCTACTGGGAAAACAACAAGTATAAAAAAGATATTTGCACAGGTCCCAGAATCAAATATAGCATGTGTCTATGTCAATGCCATGTTGAGACAGTCTGCCTATACTATTCTTGGGGAAATAGCAATGAATTTAGGGGGGCAGAACGCTATGCCTGACAAGTCAACTGGTACTGTCAAGCTGGTAGACATTATAATGAGGCTGTTGATAAAAAATGGACGTTCTATAGTGCTGTGTATAGATGAATACTCTTACCTGTCTCCCAGGGATATTGAAGCGGTAATCGCACCCTTCCTCCGTCCATGGGAATTTGGGAAAGTATCAAAGGGCTTAAAGTCTTCTGTTTTATTAATATCCACTTCTGTGACTAACCCATCTATACGGTCCTCTGTAATTAACAGTATAGGTCCTCACACCTTGCAGTTTAAGCCATATTCTTTTGAGCAGAAATATGATATCCTGTATCACAGGGCTGAAGCAGGCTTCGGTAAAAATGTTGTAGAGGATGTTGCACTGGAGATTATGGCTGGTATTAATGTGAGATGGGGGATTCAAACATTGAAACTCACAGGTGAAATTGCCGATACCACCGGTGAAACAAAGATAACTGGTGATATAGCATCCAGAGCTCTAAATAGGTTGGAGGGTGGAATGAACGCCAATAGTGTTTTAAACAGTACTGAAAAGGTAATTCTACATGAAATTTCTCAAAGGGGAAAAATGTTTGCAGGAGAGATATACAGCTTTTCTTTAGATAAACTCGGCCTGAAAAAAACACGGACATACGAAATTCTAAAGAGGCTATTGAAACTGGGTATTTTAGAAGCAACAGAACACAATCATAGAGGGAGAACACGTATATTCAAGCCAGTGCAAGAGAGTGGTTTAAATGGAATGTCCTGAATGCCAAGGTGAAATTATTACAGAAGGAGGAGAAGAAGTATGCAGCGAATGCGGCCTTGTGTCTAACTGTGAGATAACCTCTGAATCTCATTATATCAATTTTACAAATACGGAGCACCATGAAAGAATTTCGCATTTTCAAGCGAAAAACCCTCTTAAAAAAAAGGGGAATCGTGCCAGACTGAGCAAATACTCTGATAAAAGGGATAGTCTAACTTATGACCTTATCGGAGATACAAACACACCGGAACATATTCAGGATACTGCAAGGATGCTGGCCAACAAATATTTCAGATTGAAAAAGAGAATCCCCACAACCACCACTGAGTATTTTGTCGGGGGGATAATATATCTGAGCTATAGGATATGCGGGATGATTCCTCCTGATTTGCATGATGTGAAATATGCTGAAAAAATTGCACAGAACATGAAAAAAGGAGGTCTTAAAATCAATGCAAATCTCTGGCCGGATGTTCCGGAGTATATCGAAGAGATATGCAGACGTATTGAAAGAATGGATATCAAGGAGGAGTCTGTTAAAGCCTACAGTACAATACCATTTAACAGTTATATATCAAAAAATGTGGCGTGTGCCTGTGTCTATCACGCTCTTAAAGATGATAAAAGCAACATAACACCAATGTCTATTGCAGATTCAATTAATGCTAATTCTAACACTGTGAGGAAGGCTTACAAAAACCTGTTTTCTGAGAAAAAAGTTAAAAATATTCCAATAAAAGGTAGAGTATCTGTGTCCGGATTTTTAAGCTCGGCTCTTTTTTCTGTGAATGTCGCAAGAAAATATCTTTCAGAAGAGAAGTCTTCCAATCGGAAATAAGCAAAACTTCACGGACATGAGCTGGATACTTTTTTTGCCAGAGTTCCATTGGTATAGAATATACTCACATTAGTGCAGGGGGATAAATCTGAGGAATTAATCTTCTGAAGATTAATTATACCTGATACGTTTCCATTATCAGACCATGCAGCAAGGGCTTCCTGAGTGCTTATACGTGCATTGCGGAGTTCCAATGCTTTTTTTGAATAACCCATATATAGCCATATTGAAGAGAGGAAAGCAACAATTACAACTATAACCATTATAAAAATAAACAATCGTTTCCATAGCTCTATCATTGCTTCACTTGCCGGCATATCCTTCTACCTCTTAACTTCATCCTTAATTTCACTGATTTCTTTTTTCATCTTACCTGCTGCTTTGACAAGTTTGTGAAGAGAATCTGCGCCGAATAGTAGAAAAACTACTGCGCCAATTACCAGGATTTCAGTATCACCTATCATTTATAATCTTTAAAAGAATAAGGACATATATAAAGGGAGTGCTGTTTTGTTTCTGGCACCTACCAGAAAAAAATAATATCTGCTTTATATATACCCTTTCTTTCTTTAGAGATATGGCAGATAAGAGAATTAGCATTATTCAAGGGAAAAAGGCATCAGTAGATACCCCTTTCATTATAATTGTTTTTGTTTTGATAACACTTATCACAATGGCTTTTTTTATTCGTTATGGTAATATATTATCAGAAAGCCCGGGCAACCAGATAGGAGGACAACTGGTATCCGGGCAGATTTCAGAGGTTGATATCAGAGCAATACTCAAAGATGCGTATCTCAAAGCATCATACGAATCTGGTGCATCTGGTGGTAAAGTTTCTCTAAATGTACTGTTTGAAAGCTACGCGACAGACTGGATTCAGAAATATTTCAGACAACGCGGAATATATAATACAACAGTACAGATACTCAGAGGCACGGCACCAGTAAAAAACAATAAATTTTCAGGATATGTCACAACCCTGCAGTATGGCAGTTATAACGTAAGTATATCTATCCCATCTCAATACCGGAAGAGGTGAAAAGGGAAATTGTATGAAGTGATAGATCTCCGGGAGATTAAACAACACAAGTATTCCGGGCTGGTGAAGATATTAACAAAAACAGACAGCCTGAATATATCACAGATTGGATATCTCCTGTTTAAAAAAGGAGGTGTTGTGGAAGGGTATCTGAAGGAGAAAAGAGAGACACTTGAAGGCAATAATGCTTTAAAGGCTATTGAAGCAGGAAACTTTTCTGGTTTTTTTGATCCGCCTTTGACTGATGAGGAAGAGTCCGGACAGAAAGAAAGGTTGATATCCATAGCCCTTGAGAAGGGTGTTTTAGATGATTTAGATAAAGAGTCTTAGTCATCCATTCTCAGTCAATTTCATCATCAATACGAGATAAAACATCGCTTTTCAAGAGACTGTCATAGTTTGTGCCGTCAGCATCCTCATCGGATTCGTCCTTTTCCTGGCTGATAGGTATATTGGCGTCAGTCTCTTCTTCAGGCTTCATAGAAACTTCAAGTATTTTCTGTACGTCATTCTGTTCGAGCCCCCAGTCAATCCCGAGCATCCTCCTTATTTTCTCAGGCTCTGCTCCGGCTTCAAGCATTTTGCGTATTAGTTCTATTCCATCTATTCCCAGCTCTTGTTTCTCATACACTATTTCTACCATTATTTCTGTTGCTTTTTCATCACCAATGATTTTTTCCATCACATTTTTAATTTCTGATAGTTCACGTGGAACCTCTACTTTCCTGTAATTCCTGTTCATTTTTCTTTTCACCTTCTTGATAGTCAATTATTTTTTTCGCTGCCTGGTACAGCAGGCGTTCATACCTGCACTCATCAGAAGATATGTTGTAGATGTTTCTCCCACTTTCATAATTACTGGCATAACATGGAGCGCATTTCACTTCACAAGACTGACAGCCTGAGGGATGATGCCTTGCAAGTTTTTCACGCTTTGCAACTCTCATAACTTCCGTATGGACGTTTCCCAGCTTAAACCCGGGAAAGTGCAATCTCTGGCAGGGGTATAAATTACCGGTAGGACTGATACTCAATGACCCTTTTGCAGCCCCGCAGCTTTTATCATGCTGAAAGATACGTTTGGCAAGAAAAGAAGTGTCACATAAAAAGTCCAGTTGTTTTTGAAGGAATTCCACTCTTCTTTTTCCTCCGGATGCCTGCTCTTTTTTCACAAATTCCGTAAGCTTTCCCATTTCTCTTTCTAAATCTTTGAAATCCTTTTCAGAATATACCCCCGGTTTTCCGGTGATTTTATTCATAGCAATACCAGAGAATCCAAGGTCGAAAACGGTCATTATGTTGTTATACAGGTTTGCCAGACCGCCAGGGGATAGCTGAACCGCTGCTGTTTTGAGTAGATCCCCGCATCTCCTGATATTGTTTTCTACAATCACGGCGTCTCTCTCTCGGCTTCCCTCTCTGCCACGAAAGATACGCTGATTTTCATGTCCGTCATAACTTATTAGAAGCTGGAAATTGTTTTCTTTACACCACTTAACAAAATTCTCATCCAAATAAAACCCATTGGTGGTTGCCCCCACGGTTAGCTGTACCCCGTGCTGTTGAGCTGCTTTCTGTGCTTTTTCCGTAGTATACTTGATAATCTCTTTATCACTGAGAGGTTCACCTCCAAAAAACCATAAAGTAAAAGTTTTGTTAATCTTCTCGGGAATGAAATAATCAATTATGGCATCTACAGTCTCTCGTGTCATTATTTTTTTAGTTAATGTCTCATTCTCCTTAACAAAACAGTATTTACAATCAAAAGGGCAACTATAAGAAGGAACTATTGTCAACTCAGCTACTTTTCTGAAAGATTCTATTTTATTACATCCGCAACTCATAATATCACTCTTTTTCTGAAGAGACTTCTTCAATCGCCTTCTCGACCAGATACTCTGTTTCAGCAGTTTTGTTTTCTGCAAGCCTTTTACGAATAATTCCAATTTCTCGTAAAAGCCTGTCATTTTCACTGTGTAAATCCTTGATTTCATGGTTACAATTTTTTGTTTCATTGCTTAAAATAAGATTTTTTGTTTTTGAAGATTCCAGTATTTCCTGCAAGTCACTATTTCTATTCATAGCATATGCTCTTGCAGATATATACCCTGAAGCTATAGATGCTCCCCCCAGTATATATGCTACAGGATTGGGGAATAAATACCCCGCAACAATCCCAATTATCGGTGTGATTATCCATTTCATATATTCATCAGAATAAAGGGGATATATAAAGAGCACAGTTTTTTTTCAGTTATGTTGCCCGCTTTATATACCTCCTTGCTGTTCCTGTAAGGTATGAATAAGATTCATATAAGTGCCGGTATATTTGTGATTTTTATAATATCCTGGAGTTTATCCAATTCTGTTCTCAGAGCAGTAGTAGACTTCCTGCCGCAGAACGCTCATGCAGTATCTTTTTCACCCTTTGAAACTGCGGGTATGTGGCTGTATATATCAATCATAATCACTGTTCTGGTGAGTCTTCTCGGGCTGGCAGTGTATCGGAGAGCGTTGAATATCGCTCTGCCTTTATTAATAACCATGTCAGCAGGTGCAATATTCGCATGGAAAGTTGCCGTGCCTGTTCTTCTGCATCTGCTTGTTCCCAATAGCATTGCACAGTATTACAGTATACGAAAATTCACCTTTTTCGTTATTGATATTATCCTTTTTTCAGGAATATTGGTATCTATGCCTGTGGGTATATATCAAATGAAAGACAGAATTTCAGGGCATTCAGAGCATGTTATCACAACTTTTAAAAAGCATAGAAAAAAGGTGTATGCAATATACGCCGCGTTATGCCTGATTGTTTCTGCAGATATATTCATTGCGTTTCTGTTGTTCATTTCCCTTACAGTACCTGTTGAAATTATGCTGCAGGTGAGCAATTCAACTCCTCAAACAGAAAGGAAGATTCATGACAAAAAGAAAGGAGAATTTACTATAAAAGGGAGATTACGAACACATCAGGAAGGGTCTCCGTCAGGTAAGGCTGCTCTCATCATAGGAGGTGCAGCATTTCTTTTATCAATGTACTTAATATCTACACAATTCGCTCAGAGTCTGTTGGCAGCAAGTGTACCACATAATAGCAGAGTTATATACGCTGTAAAATCGCCAATGGAATTTCTGTATGCAAAACTATTAATCACTGCTAACATTATGTTAATTGTCTTTGTACCTCCTATCAGTCTGCTCATTACTAAATTTAAGCAGAATTATTTACAGAGAATTAAACAGTATCTCCCCATTGCCAGACTGACTTTTTCCATAGGTGCAGGTATTGCATTTTTAGTCAGCTGGCAAATCATCGGGTTTTTCTGTGAATATTCACTGAAAACAGTCCAGTTTATAATACTTGGACCTTTGAATATTGCACAGTATCTGTTGTTTTTTTCTATAATCGGAGGGACTTCCTTGACTGTAGTGACTTTGCTTTCAGTCAAGTATTATAAAAAGCTGAACAGATTTCATATCCACTAATGGTCTGATTTTAACAATAAAATAATTCTGGCACCTACCAGAAACTAATGACTTTCAATCCCATAATTGTCTGATTTTAACTATTAAGGATTCTAGAGAGGGAAGATTGTATCACCCTTTCAATCCCACAATGGTCTGATTTTAACTATTCAGGGGTTACTTAATAAGATTTTCAACAAACCTTTCAATCCCACAATGGTCTGATTTTAACGCATGACATTAACTTTTATGTGGTGGATGAAACCACCTTTCAATCCCACAATGGTCTGATTTTAACTAATTTAATTCTGTTATGCTTTGTGATATAACCATAAGTCCAGTCACACTTCAGAGTATTCAACAGTCTCCATCTAACGATATTCATAAATGCAGCTGATTTTAGTGTTTGCAAAACTTTCATCTTCCTCTCCTTTTTTGTTAGTTATCCTCTTTTCATTTCTTAAATAACATATTTATTGTATTATTACCCATTCCTTGATTATCAATCAACACACCCAACAAACTATATTCACCTGATACGGTATATGGATTCCACAAAATGCAAGTAAAATCCACATGGTTTTTAAAATCATTACTCTTACAGTTTTTCACAAGACTACCCATAGGTATTTGATGGTTTTCATAAGTCTTGATAATTTCACTCCAATTTCCACTTAACACATAAACACTAATTGGTTTTGAAGCATTTACCAATACTCGTATTTTACTTATGTTTGTAGGAATTTTGATATAATAAAAAGTGTGGTCGGGTAATATTCCTGTCCCATTATAGATTATATTTGTCTTTATTTTGCTCTTACTATGTATTAACCTATATGTCAAACCATATTTTTTAACTAATCTATTAACTTCTTTTACTTGTGATATATTTAACCTCTTATGCCACACAGTATTCATTAACTTTGCATCAGTATAGTCCATAGATGCATTAAATGTATATCCATCTGACATCACTATTACGTTAGGTATATGATTTAATCTACCCCTACTGCCATCCTTACTGAGATATGTAAGATTAGAAAAAGTTATTATATTCGGTTTATCTGTTTCAATAAAAGCATAATGCGTATTTTCATAAGCATATTTTGATAAAACTTTTATACCTACCACTAAATGATTTATGTCTGTGCTTCCCATTGGGAAATCAAAAATAGCAGTTCCAAACCCCAAATTTTTAAGTAGATATATTAATAATTCTGACTTACTTCGTGCTATCCCTTTATTATC
>BDTY01000091.1 GCA_002897955.1 archaeon BMS3Bbin15 | reverse complement strand
AGAATGGAAGTTCTCCAGCGGACCTATAGGAAGGTGAGCGGTGACCTTATTAAAAAGATAAAAGCCGAACCAGGTGGCGAAGCTATTTCAAGGTGTTATCAGTGTGGGACATGCACAGCAAGCTGTATTGTGCACACCTACAGAAAGGATTTCAATCCAAGGCTCATTATAAGGAAGGCGGTTCTTGGTGTTGAGAATGTGCTTGATAGTATAGAACCATGGTACTGTGCTGTCTGTTATTTATGTAATGAGCGCTGTCCGAGAGATGTAAAGCCTGCTACAATCCTGATGGCAATTAAGAATGTTGCTGCAAAGGAGGGAAAAATACCACATGCCTTCAAAGTTATAAATGAAAATGTTTTGGAAATAGGACGGTTATTTGATATTGATGAATTCACGAATTTTTTAAGAGAAGATCTTGGTTTACCTGTCATAGAGCCTATTGACGAGGAGGAAATAAATAAACTTATTTCAGGTACAAGATTCGAGAAGCTTAAAGAAGGAGGAAAAAGATGAGTGAAGCTTACCTCTACTTTCCCGGATGCAATATCCCGTATAGAGAGCGTGGATATGAAGTTTCTGCTCGGGCTGTTGCAGAGAAACTTGGCATAGAGCTAATGGATAAGCCCTTTACCTGCTGTGGGATAAATGTAGAACCTATAGATGAATTTGCTGCCCTTCTTTATTCAGCAAGAAATATAGCTATTGCCGAAGAAGAAGGCATGGACCTTGTTACACTCTGTAATGGGTGTTACAAGACACTGAAGGTTGCCAATGAGAAGCTAAAAAATGATGAGAATTTAAGAAATGAGGTGAATAAAAAGTTAAAGATTCTGGGCAGAGAGGTGAATGGCGATATTGAGGTGAAACACTTCCTTGACATTATTTTTGACAAAATTGATGATAATGCAATTGTAAAGAAGGTTAAGGCCAGGGTAGCACCCCACATAGGATGTCATGCTCAGAGGCCAAGTGAGTATGTTGATTTTGGTGCTGATATAAAGATTGACAGAATTTTGGAGCTCGTGGGTTCTACCAGCCTGAAATATAAGGATAAAGATAAATGCTGTGGCGCTCCTCTTCTGGCTCTCAGTGAAGAGATGGGCATGACGATTGCAAACAACAAACTCACAAATATGAAGGAGGCTGGAGCTGAACTCATTGTTACCATGTGTCCCTTCTGTCAGGTGAGTCTGGATACACTTCAGGTGAAGATTGAGAGTGACTTCGGAGAGAAGTATGATATTCCCAGTATGTATATAACACAGATTCTGGGTATTGCTATTGGAATCCCCTATGAGAAACTCGGTATAGAGGAAAATAAAACCAACCCGGAGGAAATCTTTAAAAAAGACTTATAATGATTATATTTTCCTAAAAGGCCCAGTTCTCAAATCTGAATCTGTGCGTGTTTTAAATTGTTTATATTGGGTATATTTTTTTTCTCTTTCCGTATAGTATTTAAAAAAAGGACATTGTTGATTTTGTTGAAGAGTCCACAGGTGCCAGTGGTTTTCTTGATAAATCTCTGGATGCTGATATGAGTTATTTCCTGTAAAGGAGAGGATATTCCTCTCCTAACGCCTCCATTCTGCATAAACAGGACAGGTGAGGCATTCCTCAGGGGGTTTATATTTATCTTCAATTGCTTCGGGACATTCCGGGTAGCTCCCAACACAGTTAGGATAACTTCTTTTTATTTTGTCCCAAGCGATTTCAGCTTCAGTTTTTCTTCTTGCAATTTTCTTCTGCTTTTTCCTTGCCATTTTCACACCTGATTTAGAAAAGATGTATTCAGTATATAATAGTTATCATGCTCTCTCATCTTTGGCGACATCAAGAACCTTCCTTACCTGTTCAACCGCTGTGCCTATATAGTTTTCTGGTTTCAGTGCCTCGTCAATTTCCTCTTCACTCAGATACTTTTTAATTTCACTGTTCTCCTTAAGTACTTCACCATATTCCCTGCCGGAGTTGTAGGTTTCTACAGCAAGCTTTCTGAGTAATTCATGGGCTTCCTGTCTTCCCAGACCCTTCCTTGTCATAGCAATCATAACAGCTTCAGCCATATTCAACCCTTTTGTTAGCTTCAGGTTCTTTTTGATATTTTCCTCTCTTATCACAAGACCTGAGAGTATAATATTCGCTCTGTTGAGAATTTCATCTAAGAGTATAAAGCTCTCTGGTATAATCACCCTCTCAGCACTGGAGTTGGTCAGGTCTCTTTCATGCTCAAGGGATACATTCTCGAGGGCGACAAAGACATTGCTTTTTACAACCCTTGCCAATCCACAGATATTTTCGGCATTTATTGGATTTCTCTTTTGAGGCATGGTGCTTGAACCCACCTGTTTTCTCTCTGCAAAGGGCTCACTGACCTCTGCTATCTCTGTGCGCATGAGATTTCTTATCTCTCTTCCTATTTTATCCATGGATGCAGATATAAGGGCAAGAATACTGAGAAGCTCTGCATATCTGTCTCTCTGCACCACCTGATTGCTCACCATGGCAGCTTTAATGCCTAAATCTTCCATAACAATTCTCTGAATTTCCATTCCCTTTTCGCCAAAGGTTGCCATTGTTCCCACGGCACCTGACATCTTGCCAGCTATGATTCTCTTTTCAGCATCTTCTATTCTCGAAATATGCCTCCTAACCTCTCTTGCATAGATAGCAAACTTTAAGCCATAGGTTATGGGTGTGGCATGCTGCCCGTGAGTTCTTCCAATAGCAACAGTTCTAATATGCTTTTCTGCCAGCTCAAGCAGTATACCTTCAATTTCAAAGAGTTTTTTCTTCACAATAGCCAGAGCTTCTTTAAATTGAATGGCATTGGTGGTATCTATAATATCATAGGATGTGGCTCCCAGATGTACATATTTACCTGCCTCGCCGCACTGTTCGCTCAGTGCCTTGACTACTGCCATGAGGTCATGCTTTATCTCTGCCTCAATCTCTTTGACTCTTTCAAGTTTAACATGGGCGGTAGTCGCCTTTTTTGAAATCTCTCTGGCAGCTTCGTCTGGTATATTGTCAAGCTTTGCATGGGCCCTTGCCAGAGCAGCTTCAACATCAAGGAGCTTCTGAAGTCTTGATTCTTCCTCAAAAATTCTCTTCATCTCTCTGCTACCATATCTGAATTCAATAGGATGAATAGCCATATTATCACATCTATATGTGAGTATATTAAAGTTACTAAAATTACGAATTCAGCCTTGTTAAATCAGGTTAAGCATTTTAAAATAATTGATGAGATGGAAAGTTGTTGATAATACTCTTATAATTGAGGGAGATTTTTATGCTCTGAGTTCAGGGTTGCTGGGTGGCTTTGGCAGTGTGAAGTATATATTTAATCACACTGTCAGGCATAATAAGCTTGAGCAGCCTGTGGTTTATCTTAAAGAAGTTGCAGACCGTTTTTCTATGAATCGCTATTTTGGACTCTTAACCTCTGTATCAATGGAAAGGCTCTCGGTTGTGGTAGAGCAGGATGTGACTGTTTTTGCAACTGCCGGGATTAAAAATCATAATGAGAAAATAGGCACTATAAATATAGTTGTTGTGGTTGAGGGGGATATGTCTGATAACACAATTGTGAATGCTGTAATAATTGCAACAGAGGCAAAATCAAAGGCTCTTCTTGAAAATGGGTTTAATTTTACAGGCACAAGTACGGATGCTGTGATAGTTGCAAAAATGGGAAATGGTCGTTTTTATGAATACTCAGGCCCTGCCAGCAGGCTTGGTAGAAAAATCTGGAGGGCAGTAATTAAGGCTGTAAGTGAGAGTCTGGGAAAGGTTGAGTAGGGGATAATCTGTCAAACTATTTTTATGACAGACATCGCAGAAAACCAACGACTTTAGTCGTTGGATGAATGCGATAATATAACTAAATATCTCTAATTAAATATCTCTAACTAATTGTAAATTCTATAATGAATCTTAAATTTAAATATAATGATAAAAACAATGATAAAGTTTATATACCTATGAAAAAAATTAATAATATTAAGAAGAGTGGATAAATGATGAAGATGAAGAGCTACAAATACAGGCTGTATCCAAGTAAAAAGCAGAGAGTAAAATTAGAGGCTACTCTGGATACATGCAGACATTTGTATAATGATGCTCTTGGTAGTAGAAAACTACAGGCAGAACTGTATCGACTGCCTATAGCAAAGCAGTGGATTACAGTGAAAAGTCAAAGTAAGGCTTTAACTGTGCAGAAAAAAACTAATGAATATTTACCTCTTGTTCACAGTCAGGTGTTGCAGGATGTCTTGAGAAGAGTTAATAAATCATTTGATAACTTCTTTAGACACCTTAAAAGCCATGAAAAGCCTGGATTTCCACGCTTC
>BDTY01000090.1 GCA_002897955.1 archaeon BMS3Bbin15 | reverse complement strand
CTATTTTGCCAGAACTTGTCGCTAAAATCAGACCATTGTGGGATTGAAAGCTCTAATAACTGCTCCAGACCTTCGAGCATCAGAAAGCTAAAATCAGACCATTGTGGGATTGAAAGGTGAGTCGTTCACACACACAGCACATTCCCTACGATGCTAAAATCAGACCATTGTGGGATTGAAAGAGTTTATGAACAATATACCTGAATGGAAAGTTAGCCTATTTTCATCATAAAAAGCAGTTTGAAAATCCATTGCAAAGGCCATGTCATAAGCAAATTGTGAGTTATATTATTAGACCGTGCCATCCCCAACACTATTTTCCATCACAAAAGGCAGCCACATTCATTCCATCTCACCATAACCCCATTTCATTGTGTGAATCATCAGAATATAACTGTAACACAATGTATAAAAAACCGGTGATTTGTTTCACATTGTAAAAAGAAAAAATACATATATTGCCTTTGTTAATAGTGTTACGGTGATTGTATGAAAATTATTAAAATAAATAAGAAGGTCGCATATACCACCTGTAAATGCCATAAGAGCTGTATGTAGCTCTTTCCTTATTTTATTATAAGATTCGTTGCTGCCACAAGCGATATTATAAGTGCTAAAAATATATAACATAAAAGGAGGTTTCTTTATGCTTATGTCAACAACAGAGGATATCCCGGGAAAGAAAGTCACAGAAGTTCTTAAAATTGTAATGGGAAATACTGTTAGAGCCAAGTGGGTTGGAAAGGACATTCTTGCGCAACTTCGCAATCTTGTTGGTGGAGAACTCAAGGAATACAGTGATATGCTCATGGAGGCGAGAGAACAGGCTCTAAATAGAATGATAGCTGAAGCTGAGGCCATAGAGGCCGATGCCGTGATTAATGTGCGTTTTTCCACTTCCCAGATTGTGCAAAGAGCTGCCGAGATTTTAGCTTATGGAACTGCCGTAAAGCTTGAATAAAAAATCTGCGTAATCTTTATACCATCTGAAAGCCAAATTAGCTTTATGAAAGGCAGGTATCCCAGCTCAAGAGGAAGATTCGGAAAGTATGGTGGCATGTACATACCAGAAGTACTGATGCCTGCCGTGGAAGAGCTTAAAGATGCTTACAATAAAACTAAAAAAGACAAAGACTTTCACAAACAGCTTGATTACTATCTTAAAGAGTATGTGGGCAGACCAACACCCCTGACCTTCTGTGAAAATATTAGCAGAGAACTGGGTTTTAAAGTTTATCTCAAGCGAGAAGACCTTGCCCATACAGGAGCGCATAAGATAAATAACACAATGGGACAGGCCATTCTTGCAAAAAGTATGGGGAAGAAAAGAATAATCGCTGAAACTGGAGCAGGACAGCATGGCGTTGCAACTGCCACAGCTGCAGCGGCCCTTGGCCTTAATTGCGAGATATACATGGGCACCGAAGACATTGAGAGGCAGAAGATGAATGTCTTCAGGATGAAGCTTCTTGGAGCAAAGGTTAATCCCGTAACTTCCGGTTCAAGAACTCTCAAAGACGCCATCAACGAGGCTCTCCGTGACTGGCTCGCCAATGTTAGAACAACCCACTATCTTTTAGGTTCTGTTCTCGGCCCTCACCCCTATCCTGCTATGATAAGAGATTTTCAGAGTGTAATAGGGAAAGAAACCAGAAGGCAGATCCTCAAGAAGGAAGGAAAGTTACCCTCAGCCATAGTTGCCTGCGTTGGAGGAGGAAGCAATGCAATAGGCATCTTCTATGAATTTCTCAACAACAGTGATATAAGGCTTATAGGTGTGGAGGCCGGAGGAAAGGGAATAGAGTCGGGAAAACATGCAGCAAGATTTGCTGCCGGTAGAGAGGGTGTGCTTCATGGTACCTATACCTATGTGCTCCAGGACAAATACGGGCAGATAACCGAAACCCACAGTATAAGTGCCGGGCTTGATTATCCTGCTGTTGGGCCAGAGCATTCTTTTCTAAGAGAGTTGAAGAGGACAGAATACTACTATGCCACAGACAGTGAAGCTCTTGAAGCTTTCCATTATCTCAGCGAAAAAGAAGGTATAATCCCGGCTCTTGAAAGTGCTCATGCTGTTGCATGGCTTCTAAAGAATAGCAGCCAATTTGATAGCAATGATGTGGTGATAATCAACCTCTCTGGGAGAGGAGATAAAGATGTCGAGGCTGTGGCGAGATATGAAAAGGTGGTATAAATCCATTTATTTTTCTGTTTTCAAATAATGCCGTGCCGAAAGGGCAGCTATGGCACCTTCTCCGGCACTTGAAACAATCTGAGCATTTCTCCTTATAACATTACCACATGCAAAAATTCCTTTCTCTGAGGTTTTCATATTCAGGTCAACTGCCATATAACCCTCAGAATTTTTGTCAACATCCACCATACCAGAATTGGGAACGAATCCAATATATATAAAGCCAGCATCAGCTTCCAGCTCTCTTCCGCTTTTCAGAACAATTCTATTCATTCTGTTGCCATCACCTGAGAAAGAACCCACCTCTTCCTTCAGAAAAATCTCAATATTTCTCTTTCTATTAACCTTATCAACAAGTACCTTCTCACCTCTCAACTCTGCACTTCTTGCAATTAAATAAACTTTTTCAGCAATATCACCCATAAAATATGCAGCAGTTAAAGCAGAATCTCCCCCACCAATAACAGCAACCTTTTTATCCTGATATGCATAACCTGCACACTGGGCACAGTAGTGTGCCCCTTTTCTAAGGTACTCCTCCTCCCCGGGAACCTTCAGCTTAGCCGGACTACCTCCCGAAGCAATAATCACAGCACCTGTAAGATACCTGTTCTCACCTGTCTCAACAACCTTAAATTCCTCAGATTTGTAAACATTCAGAACCTCTTCATCCTCTTTTATCTCAGTACCATTTGCAATTGCCTGGGAATAGAAACTTCTGGTAAGCTCCCAGCCATCAATACTCTCAAAACCAGGATAGTTCTCAACCCTCCTGGCAATAGCCGGCTGTCCCCCGCATATCATCTTTTCAATCAGCAGAGTTTCCAAACCACTTCTTGCTGCATAGATTGCAGCAGTTAAGCCAGCTGGTCCTGCTCCAGCAATTATAACATCATAATATTTCATCTTAACTGGGCAATGATACCCTTCCTTCAGGTAGGGTAGAAATTGCCCTTTTCACCTCCGTTAGATTTAAATACTCTAAAAATAACATATATACTGATGATACCTTGAAAAAGACAGTATTACTTAATTGCCTTTCCTTAACACCAAAGAAGCAAAGGATTCTGGATACCTTCTTTGCTGAATACCTTAGAGTACTCAATCTCACCTTAGAACAGTTACCCAATGCTAACTCCTCTACTGAATTACACCGCTTAACATATTCAGACATACGTGAAACCTCCTTTCTTCCCTCTGATATTGTTGAAGAAGCTCGTAAAGATGTTTGGGCAAAAAGAAAAACTATCAAAAAGGGATTTACCCGCTGTTCTATCAGGCTCAACAGAAGATGGTTCAAATACTTCACAACACACAGAGGAACACCTTCTTTTAAAGTTACCTATTCTCCATATAAGCGATTTGTTATTCCTATAAGAATTGATGGGAGCTATAACAGATTTAAACAAAAGCTTAAAGCTGGCTGGAACATTAAAACTATTTCCCTTCTTAATGGAAAGATTGCTGTTAGTATTGAAAAAGAATATCCCGAAATTCCTGATAACAAAAGAAATATTATAGGGGTTGATATTGGCTCTTCCAATCTCGCTGCTGTAACAGTTTATGCTCCCAGAAAAGCCAGAGTGATTAAACAGCTTTATTTTGGCAGAGACGTTGCGAACAGGCAGAGAAAGTATGAAGCTCGAATTGCAAAGCTTAGAAGTCATGCTGACAAAGGTTCTGATAAGGCTAAGAAATACCTGAGAAAACTTAAACATAAACAGGTAAATTTTGTTAATACCAGAAGCGCTCAGATTGCTAGGGAAGTTGTAACACTTGCTACTGAATACAACGCTTCTGTCGCTGTTGAAAAGCTCAGTATTCGTGGTAGAAAACATAGAATGAATAAAAAGGCTAATAGAAAGATTAACCGTATTCCTTATGCTCGATTCAGAGAGTTTATTAAAAGTAATTGCCTTACTAATGAAGTTCCTTTTCAACCAGTTGATGCTTATCACACTTCGAAGTGGTGTCCCAGATGCGGTGCACTTAATAAAGGACACTCTTCCAATAACTATGTTATTTATAAATGCAGCAGGTGTGGTATGATTGTTAATAGTGATAGGAAAGCCTCGCTGGCTATTGCTATCAAATCTGCTCTGGTGCGGAAATCTTTTCAAGATTTCACTAATCCTAAATTGTTTTCCCAGCTTACCAGAGCTGGAGTCGCTGTAAACCAGCTCTTCCGTCCAGATGACAGGGTTCTCAGTGGTGCTGTGCACTATACTTAACCTCAGATGGAAAGCTCCTTCCTAACGG
>BDTY01000089.1 GCA_002897955.1 archaeon BMS3Bbin15 | reverse complement strand
TTTAGCTAAATGATGATTTCTAAGCATGTTTTTTATCTTCAAATCTTCAAAGGCAATAAAATCGTATTTCTCCACAAGCTCCCTGCTAAGTTTATGATGGAAATCCATTCTTTGCTGTCTAATTCGTCTGTGAACCTTTGCTACAATAACTCTCTGTTTGTCTCTGTTGTGTGACCCCTTCTGTTTCCGTGATAGTTTTCGCTGCTCTTTAGCCAGCTTGTGTTCTGATTGCAATAAGAATTTTGGAGGTTTTTTCTGTTCTCCGTTACTCAATGCAACCAGAGGATTTATACCCACTGCTGATTTTATTACTGTTTTTTCTGCTAAGGAATCTTCTGTTTCAACAGAGAAGCTTGCATACCATATATCTATGTCTCTCTTTATTGTGCAGGTTTTAATCTTTCCTGTCAGGCTTCTATGAATCTTAATATTTACCTTACCAATATGTGATAACTCTAATTTCTTACCCACAATTTTAAATCCTGTCTGTGGATAGGTGAAACTGTTATATCTATTATAGCTTTTAAAGCGTGGATATCCAGGCTTTTCATGGTTTTTAAGGTGTCTGAAGAAATTCTTAAAACTCTTATTAACTCTTCTCAAGACATCTTGTAATACCTGACTGTGAACCAGAGGTAAATATTCATTCGTTTCTTTCTGCAATGGTAAAGCCTTAATCTGATTTTCTACTGTAATCCACTGCTTTGTCATAGGCAGTCTATACAGTTCTGCCTGTAGTTTTCTACTGGCAAGAGCGTTATTATACAAATGTCTGCATGTATCCAGAGTTGCTTTTAATGTAACTCGCTGCTCTTTGTTTGGCTCCAGCCTGAACTTATAACTTTTCATCATTTATATCCACTCTTCATTATATAATCATTGTTTTTAGAAATATATAAACTTTATGCTTATTTTCACCACTAAATTAAAATTTACGATTCATTATACCCTTAGCTAGAGGTATTTCAATATTTTTAAAATAGTAACGCATTCATCCAACGACTAAAGTCGTTGGTCTTCTGCGATGTTCTTCATAAACTTATGGAAATGTTGAATCTGGCAGTTGCCAGAGAACTCCAGGTGAGCATTCAATATATGTGGCAGAATGTTGAGGCAAAAGGGATAAGGGGGCGTTATGGTTAGAGACATATTCAGAAAAACTGCAATAAATGAGATGCTGCATGCGGAAACTATTGCTGACAGACTTGTTTTTCTGGGGGGTAGACCCACAACAAAGCCAGATATGATAACTGTGGGGGAAAATCTCGATGAAATGCTGAGCGAGGACATAAAGAGTGAGGAAGAGGCAGTTAAGATATACAGGGAAATAATTGTTCTTGCTGACAGTGAAGGGGATATTGTAACAAGAAAACTCTTTGAGAATATTCTTGTGGATGAGGAAAAGCATCTGGATGATTTCAGAACTCTTCTGGGTGAATAAATAGAAGCTTAATTGAGCTTCTCTCTTAATTTTACAGCCTCTCTGAAAGCTTCGAGAACCCTGTCGATTTCTTCCTGAGTTAAACCATAAACGCTTAGCTTAATATGTTTGCTCAACCCTTTGTGCAGGCCGACAATTTTCCTTTTAATCATGTGTTCAGCAAGGAAAAAACCTCTACGCTTGTGTTTCTGTGAAATATCCCAGAAAACAGGTGTTTCAAAATGAAGCAGGTGATGTCTCTTCGGTCGCTCACCAAGAAGCATTATATCGCCATCTCCAATCTCCTCAAGCCTGTCAACAAAACTGTTAATCTTGCTGAGTTCTTCATCCCAGTGCTTAACCCTTTCCTTCACATAATCGAAACTGAGCATTGAGCTTATAACCGGCACTCCGCCTATACTGCAGCCAAACAGGTTTGGAAGTTTCTTTCCAAAAATCCTGCCTGTCCATTCAGCTTTTGATTTTGAAGTGGCAAATATTTTCTTGCTCCATTCATAGGTTGTTACAACATAGCCGAGAGGGGCAAGGGAAGACATGGACTTATGTGCACTCACAGTAAGAAACTGAGCCTTCATTTTTTTGAGATTCACAGGAGCAACACCTGCTGTGTAGGCAGCATTAACCATATATGGTATGTCCCTTTCCTCGCATATCTTTCCTATCTCTTCAACAGGAGCTATATTGCCGAAGTATGGATCTGCATGTGTAACTGCCACAAGAGCTGGTCTGCCAACCTCCTCAATCTTATCCTCAAAGGCTTCGGCAGTAACTTTATATTCGGGGTAGCCTGTATGAGGAGGCTCTACAACCCTCAATCCCGCCATTTCGGCAGCTATATTCGTGGAATAGTGGGAATTGGGGTCAACGACAATAACAGGTTCCAAGTCTTCCTCTTTGCAATAATCACCCACTGTCTTCATCACTGCAAACTGGGCACCTCTACAGCCAAAGGTGTGTTCTGCCTCGTCTCCGCCAAAAAATTCAGCTACATTTCCAAGAAAACTTTTAACAGGAGGCTTTGAAACGAGACTGCTCCTTCCCTCAAGGCAGTCGTGACATAGAGAGTATCCTACTTCGAGCCAGCCTTCCTGGCACAGCTGTGCCTGAACATCTTCCGGTACGATACCTCCTCTCATCAGCGGGTTTATAATTATATGTTCTTTATATTTGTTTATAAACTTCAACTTTTCACCTTCGCCACAAAATCTTCAATTATTTCCCTGATACCCTTTCCTGTATTCAAATCTATACCCTCACCATCCCTGAGGGTTGCAAATACATCATTCCATGGGCCACGTGTTTTTACCTCAAGTGGCTTCTCAACTTTAACCTCACCTCTTACAGGTATGTGGATTGTAATATAGTTTACCTTACCCTTATTATCTTTATTAAGATAGATTCTCACACTCTTGCCGTTTATTCTTCCAAAGAAGTAATCTATCCCTTTTTCAAAGCCAAGGTTTTCAAGAGCATTCACCATTCTCTGCGGGAGGTCGCTTGTTCTGCAGCCACACAGGGCTCCACAGCTCTTCTGCAGAGCCTTAACTCTTGCTTCGAGCTCCTGGAAGAACTTCATATTTGCTCCGAGAATTACCTCGCTATCTTTATAATCTGCGAACATTCTCGCGCCACCGCAGAGAAAACTCAGATTTACTCTGTTTTCTTTTATTGGAAGTGCCGTTACCTCACCGCATACGGCCATTCCACCTTTAAACTGTGCTTCAAGACCATCGACAAGGGCAGCTATTTCCATTGCCTGTCTGGGGTTCAGTATCATGAGCACAACATCAGGCTCAGATATCTTTTCGAGTGGAGCAATAAGTACCGCCTGTGTTTTTGCGGGCTGGAGGCGGGGCTGAAGGTCAATAAAGCTGGGTTCCTGAAAGCCAAGTGCTATAAGCGATTCAGGGCATTCTTCATCTTCCTCAAGCATAAGCAGAGTTTCACCGAGAGCAGCCCTCTTCACAAACTCACAGTATCTGCCACTTCTCTCAGGACGGGGGTAATCCTGCGGCACCTCTTCATAAATCTTAACCCCGACAAGACTGTATCTGCTTCCGAAATATTCTCTTATTGACTTCATAAAAATTATTACTCCAGTGGAGGTATATCTATATAAATCTCATAGATGTTATTTCCGGCTTTTTTAACCTCTGTTACACTGTAACCCTTGTTTTCCTGGGCAAGACTCCTGGGTATGCTCTCCACAGCAGGTGAATAATCCACTATGACCTTGAGCTTTCCCCCGCCAGAATATCCGATTTCTTCAGCCTTAATCTTTGTATATACAAAGGTATCGGGGCAGTGCTCACCCTTCAGGTCAAGTGTTTCGTAGTCACTCATGGATTTACCCCGCATACATCTTCAACTGGCTTTGGAATAAATTTTTCACCGCAGGCTGTGCAGTTTTCTCTCCTCCTTAGATTTACCACATCGAAGCTCATTATGTCCGTATTTATAATAAGAAGTTTATTTTTCAGCCCTATCTCCAGACCTGCCAGGTATCTTATTGCTTCAGTAGCCTGAATTGAACCGACTATGCCTGTGACACTTCCAAGGATTCCCGCCTCCCTGCATGTAGGTATTGTGCCCTGAGGAGGAGCTTCCGGAAAAATGCATCTGAAACAGGCAGTATCTTTGGGAATAATACTCATAACTCTGCCTTCATACATCAGAGCAGCACCATGGAAAAGTGGAATTTTATTGACCGCCGCTGAATCGTTTACTGCATAACGCACAGCAAAATTGTCTGTGCCATCCACTATGGCATCATAGCCCTTGAGGATATCAAATGCATTATCGTAGGTTATCTTTTCATTTATCCCCTCAACTTTAATTTCGGGGTTAATCTCCTGAAGTCTCTTTGCTGCAATCTCTGTTTTTGGTTTTCCATCGTCTTCAGGGGTATATAGAAACTGGCGGTTTAAGTTGCTCAGCTCAATATTATCCATATCAAAAATATGAAGCTCTCCCACACCTGCAAGAGTCAGATAGGTTGAGATTGGCGAGCCAAGACCGCCTGCACCTGTAACAGCTACCTTTGCTCTTTTGAGTTTTGCCTGCTCCTTTGTTCCGAAATCCTGAAGAATTAGCTGCCTGGAATAGCGCTTAATCTCATTTAAATTCACTTTTCCTCCTCCTTGAGGCCAGCCTTAATTTCACTCACAAACTTATTTCCAAGAGCTTCAATTTTAAGCTCGAAATCTTCATCAACCTCTTCACCGACACCTACACCCGGGCATTCATCGGCAGCTCTCACTTTCAGAACAATCTCATCGGAATAAATAATTCCCTCGAATAGGAAAGGATACATCTGACAGGATAGAGGTTTTGCATCTATGTTATGGAGTGAACAGGAAAAATCCTCTTTCAGAAAGATGCACATATTATTCTTACCTTTCAATCTGAACAATCCTCTTTCTGCCTCTCTTTCAATAAACTCCTCCGGTTTAAGTCCTGTAGCTTCTGAAATCTTTTCCTTTTCTCTGTGGGTTATAACCCTACCGGGAGTACAGCACTTTGCTCCGCATTCTTTATACAGACAGGTAAAACGTTCAATTTTATAGGGTGTATAGATAATCAAAGTTTAACCTCCAGATACTGCTGGAAGAATTGATAGCACATCATCAGGTTTAATCTCTGTATCAATAGCCTTTTGGAACCGTATATCCTCATTGTTATGGAAAATATTTATAAATTGCTTTATGTCATTATCATCCAGAATTTTATCGGCAAAACCTGGACTTCTCGCCTCTATATTCTCAATAACCTCTCTTACTGTACTTCCTTCTACTTTTATCTCGGGTTTACCTCCCGAGAATTTCCTCAGGGGTGTGGCAAGCCTAACAATTACCATATAACAGCCTCCTTTTTCAGAAGTTTGTTGAATTCATCCAGGTCAGGTGAAATTACCCGGGGCTCTTTGAGCCTGTTAACAAGAACATCCTGGGTCTTCAAACCATTTCCTGTAATATATACTACTATCTTCTCATCTTTATCTATTTCTCCAGCTTCTACAAGGTTTTTCAGAGTGCCTATTACAACACCGCCGGCAGTTTCTGTGAATATACCCTCGGTCTTTGCAAGAAGCTTTATACCTTCTATAATCTCATCGTCATTTGCGGTGCCTGCTGTACCTCCTGTTTCCTTAATAAGTTTGACTGCATAGAAACCGTCAGCAGGATTGCCTATTGCAAGGCTCTGTTCTATTGTGTTTGGCTTGACAGGTTTTATAGCCTCTCCCGTCCTGAAGGAAGTTGTAACAGGTGAACATCCCTCACTCTGGGCAGCAGTTACCTTTGTATTAACCTCATCGATAAATCCTGTTATTTCCAACTCTTTAAGTCCCTTGTGGATTTTTGTAAGCAGTGAACCTGACCCGACAGGTGCAATATAGCGCTCTGGAACCTCCCAGCCCAACTGTTCGACAACTTCAAAACCGAGAGTTTTTGAACCTTCGCTATAGTAAGGTCTTAGATTTATATTTACAAAAGCCCAGTCATAATAGCTGGATATCTCTGTGCAAAGCCTGTTGACATCATCGTAATTACCATCAACAGCTATTAGATTTGGGTCATAGGCCAGAGTAGGTATAATTTTCCCTCTGCTGAGGTTTTTCGGAATAAATATGTAGCAGTTGAGTTTTGCTTTGGCAGCATGAGCAGCAACACTGTTTGCCAGATTTCCTGTAGAAGCGCAGGCAACAGTATCAAAACCGAACTCTATTGCCTTGCTTATTGCCACAGAAACCACTCTGTCCTTGAAGGAGAAGGTTGTGTTTACACTGTCATTTTTCAGATAAAGCTCCTTGAGACCGAGAACTTCAGCAAGGTTGTCAGCCTTATGCAGTGGCGTGAAGCCAGCCTTGAGGTCTACAATTTTGTTCTGGTCTTCAACAGGCAGAAAATCTCTATAGCGCCACAGTGTGGGCTCTGCTTTTTGTATTTTCTTTTTTGATATATTCTCTTTTATTTCCTCATAATCGTATCTAACTTCAAGAGGTCCGAAACATTCTTCACATATATTAATTGGAAGGGTCTTATATTCTTTACCACAGTTTCTACATTTTAACCCTATTACTCTCATGGCATCACCTAAACTATCAATGATTATTACTGCTATATATCTTTTTCGGTGAAAGTATTACTCAGAGTAATCACAACACCAACTCTTAAATATCATTGTATTTTATCATTACTCATGGAAATTCTTAGAGATGCAATTTACAGTATTACAGAGCATATAAATAATATTGCCAAGGGATTGAATGAGGAAGATATGGAGAGCCTGATTAAGGCGATTATAACTTCAGAGAAGGTCTTCCTTTATGGTGCTGGAAGAAGCGGTCTGGTCGCAAAAGCCTTTGCCATGCGCCTGATGCACCTTGGTATAACTGTTTATGTTGTGGGAGAAAGTGTCACACCCTCTATAACAGACAAGGACCTTCTTATAACAATTTCTGGCTCAGGAGAAACTACAAGTATAGTCACTTCTGGAAAAATAGCCAAGAGTTCTGGAGCAAAACTTGCAGTTATTACAAGCTACCCTACCTCTTCCCTAGGAAAAATGGCTGATATTGTTGTTCTGATTAAGGGCAGAACAAAGCTTATTGGGGAAAAAGATTTCTTTCTGAGGCAGATTAAAGGAGAGCATTATCCTCTTGCACCTCTGGGCACACTTTTCGAGGTTGCAGTTTTAGTTTTTCTAGATGCTCTGATTGTGGAGCTTATGGTCAGGCTGGGCAAGACTGAAGATGAGATGAGGTACAGGCATACTCAGCTGGAATAGGCTTGCCTATAGTCGAGAGTTTTATTAACCATGATGAAGAAGAAAACATATGCGTATTACTAAGCCCAAGACAGAGAATGAGAGACTTTTGGCCAGTGTGCTTTTAGTTTTTATACTTTATTTCGGGCTGGACTCCATGGCATCTCTTCTTTTGCCTGAAGATGGTTTGAAGGCTATGAGATATAGAATGACGCTCAATTTCATTCTGAGCATTATAGCTGGTGTATCCTTCTACATCTGGGCTAAACCGGTGAATGTGAATAGTACAGGCAATAATAACTATAAAATCCTTGAAAAAGCACTCAATGAAGATGAGGCAATAGTAATTGACATAATAAGGAATAATGAAGGAGTAACCCAAGATTCTCTTCGTTTTCGCACAGGTTTTTCCAAATCAAAAGTATCAGCTATCATGCTCAATCTGGAGAAGAAAGAAATTATTACAAGGGAAAGACTTGGAAGGACATATAAAATTTTTATTTCTGACTGGATTAAAAAGTGATACTTTCTATTAAGCTGGTGGCATGTTGTATACTACTATGAAATTTCGGATAGTAAGAAGATACAAACATATTATTATAGTTAACCCTTTCTATTCATAATATATAAACAGCTCTTGCTTTTAGTCTTGAAAAGATTTATTAACTCAGAGCTTAAATTTCTTATGAGGTTATTGGATGTCAGATAAATACAGTGCAACAGACATAGAGGTTCTTGAAGACCTTGAGGCAGTGAGAAAGCGTCCAAGTATGTACATAGGTACTACTGGGCCAAGAGGTCTTCATCATCTTGTCTATGAAGTTGTGGATAACAGTATAGATGAGGCAATAGCTGGTTATTGCAATAAAATTGAGGTTGTCATTCATAAAGATGGGAGTGTCAGTATTCTTGATAATGGAAGAGGTATACCGACTGATATTCATCCAGTTTATAACAAATCAGGTGTGGAGATTGCTCTCACCAAGCTTCATGCAGGAGGAAAATTTTCACAGAAGGTCTATACTATTTCTGGGGGTTTACACGGCGTAGGTGTAAGTGTTGTTAATGCTCTGTCAGAATGGCTTGAAGTCGAGATTTACAGAGAAGGGAATATATATCATCAACGTTTTGAAAGAGGTAAGGTAAAGACAGAAATTGAGATTAAAGGTAAAACCAGAAAGAAGGGTACATATATTAGATTCAAACCAGACCCTATCATCTTCCCATCAGCAGAATTTAGCTATGATACACTAAAATCGAGGCTGAGAGAATTAGCCTTTCTTAATAAAGGCCTGGAAATAATACTCAAAGATAATCGCACAGGTGAAGACCTGAAATTCAATTATTCAGGTGGTGTTGTTTCTTTTGTTAGCTGGTTAAATTCAGAGAAGAAGACCCTTCATGATAGTGTAGTATATATAAATAAAGAAAAAAATGGTGTATATGTGGAAATTGCCCTTCAGTATACTGACAGTTATACAGAGCATATCTTTGCCTTTGCAAATAATATTCATACTACGGAGGGAGGAACCCATCTGAGCGGTTTTAGAGCAGCTCTGACAAGAAGTATAAATGACTATGGAAAGAAGAACAAATTACTTAAAGACATGAGTTTTAGTGGCGAAGATGTAAGGGAAGGGCTTACTGCAGTTATAAGTGTTAAGCTTCCAGAACCTCAGTTTGAAGGGCAGACAAAAACAAAGCTTGGCAATACAGAGGTCAAGGGAATTGTTGAAAGTGTTGTGAATGAAGAACTCGGTAGATATTTTGAGGAGAATCCTAGTGCTATTAAAAGAATAATCTCCAGAGCTACAGATGCTGCCAGAGCAAGAGAGGCTGCAAGAAAAGCAAGGGAGCTTGCAAGGAGAAAGAGTGCTCTTGATGTGACATCTCTTCCTGGAAAGTTAGCTGACTGTCAGGAGAGAGACCCTTCAAAAAGCGAGGTATATCTGGTGGAAGGTGATAGCGCAGGTGGAAGTGCAAAGCAGGGGAGAAATAGACGATTTCAGGCAATTTTGCCTCTGAGAGGTAAGATTCTGAATGTTGAGAAGGCAAGACTGGATAAAATGCTCAAGAATGAGGAGATTAGAACAATGATAACTGCAATTGGTGCAGGTATAGGCGAGGACTTCAAGGTTGAAAAGGCAAGGTATCACAGGATTATAATTATGACAGATGCCGATGTAGATGGAGCACATATAAGGACACTGCTATTAACTTTTTTCTATCGATATATGGAGCCTTTAATTGAGAATGGTTATATATATGTTGCTCAGCCTCCTCTGTACAGAGTTAAGAAGGGTAGAAAGGAAGTTTATGTCTATTCAGATGATGAACTTGAGAAAGCTTTAAAAGAGATGGGGAAAAACAGTACAAACCTCCAGAGATATAAGGGTCTTGGAGAGATGAATCCTGAGCAGTTATGGGAAACAACAATGAACCCGGAAACAAGAACTCTCCTGAGGGTGACACTCGAAGATGCTATTGAGGCTGACAAAGTATTCACAGTTCTTATGGGTGGCGATGTCCAGCCCAGAAGGGAGTTCATACAGGAGCATGCAAAGGAAGTAAGGGTGCTGGATATCTAAATTCCAAGTATCCTCTTATTTCTGATGAGATATGCAGGAATCTCTTCTATATTTGCAGGCACGAAGATAACTCTTCTTTTGAGTGCGCTGAGATTAAGATTTTTTCCTATCGGGACAGAAAAAAAAGAGTTTTATCTGAATATAATAAATATATATTAAAAGGAAGGGAAGAAGGCGGTTTATATCAATTTGATGGGCAGAAAGCCCACGGTCTTTAGCCGTGGGAGTATGTCAGATACTTCATACACTGGTAACAGTATATGCATCTGGAGTAATCCATCTCAGGCTTATTGTCCTTGACAATAATACATCCTCTGGGACAGACATAGAAGCATGCATTTGCAGCCGTCACAGTTGTTAAGGGTTATTTCAATTATAAAAATACAGCTTGCCAACGAGGGCAAGATTATAACAGACACCACAAAAAGATATATACCAGCTTTTACTATTATTCTGTGGTGTTTGTTATGTCTCTTCAGGCTGTTAATAAAATATGGATGAATGGCTCTCTGGTAAATTGGGAAGACGCTAAGATTCATGTGCTCACTCATGCTCTGCATTATGGTACTGGAGTGTTTGAAGGAATAAGGTGCTACAGCACTCCTTCTGGTTCTGCTGTTTTCAGGCACAGGGAGCATATCTCGAGGCTCTTCGATTCAGCAAAACTTTACTATATGGACATTCCCTACTCACAGGAGCAGATTATGCAGGCTGTTAAAGACACAATTAAAACAAATGGGCTGGATAAATGTTATATAAGGCCAATAGTTTTCCGTGGCTATGGCGAGATGGGTTTAAATCCCCTCAATGCCCCGGTTGATGTTTCAATAGCTGTGTGGCCATGGGGTGCCTATCTTGGTGAGGAGGGTTTGGAGAAAGGCATAAGAGTTAAAACGTCAAGCTATCAGAGAATTCCATCCAATACTTTACCTTCAATGGCCAAGGCAACCGGGCAGTATATAAACTCGATTCTCGCAAAAATCGAGACTATGAAAGCTGGCTATGATGAAGCTCTCCTTCTGGATTCACGCGGATTTGTGAGCGAAGGTCCTGGAGAGAATATCTTTATAGTCAGGGATAATGTCATATACACCCCGCCTGAGCATGCAAGTATTTTGAAGGGTATCACAAGAGATTCTGTTATACAGATTGGGAGATACCTCGGTTATAAAGTTGTGGAGCAGGATATAACAAGGGCTTCTCTTTATCTTGCTGATGAAGCTTTATTCACCGGTACTGCGGCAGAGATAACTCCCATAAGGGAGATAGATGGCTATGAGATAGGAGAGCCAGGTAAAATTACCAAGGAGATACAGAAGGTATTCTTTGATATAATAAATGGCAGATTTGATGAGTTCGGTGGATGGCTCGATATTATCTAAAGCTCCTCTCTCTCTGCAAGAATAAGTAAGGCATTGGTTATAGCGACAGCAACAGAGCTTCCACCTCTATTTCCCCTAACTGCAATAGAAGGGATTTTTCTCTTAAGTATTTCCTCCTTGGATTCGGCAGCTCCGACAAAGCCAACAGGCGAGGCAACAACAAAGCCGGGTTTTATACCCTTATCAATAAGATTGCAGAGTTCAAATAAAGCAGTGGGAGAGTTACCTATAACAACAAAACTTCCTTCTATCTCCTCAGCCTTATTTCTGAAGGAGGCCCTCGCTCTTGTGATACCCTGCTTTTCTGCAGATTCAATAACCTCTCTGTTGTTTATGAAGCAAAATGTAGATTCAATAAGAGATGAACTTTTTATTCCGGCTCTCACCATATTAACATCAGTTATGACTTTAACCCTGTTCCTTATAAGCTTTAAAGCCTGCCTGATAGCATTCTCATGAAATACAAGAAGGTCGGAAAAGGTATAATCGGCAGTGGAATGAATAACCCTCTTCACAACCTCTCTCTCCGGATATGGGATTTTCCCGAGTTTTCTTTCTATAATTGAAAAGCTTTTTTTTTCAATTTCTTCTGCTTCTTTCATGAGTATACCTCATAGTAGCTTTAGATGAGAGGTTATTTTATCAATTTTCTCCTCTGAAGCAGGGCCTATTGCCAGGGCTGTAATGGTTCCGGGCTTTAGCTGGGTTAGACCTGCATCCCTCACAAGGTAGCAGGGGAGATTTAATGTTCTGGCATCTTCAAATAGCCTGCCAAGCTGCTCCTGACTCTCACCTGAAAGCACAATTTTCTTTTCACCGGTTTGCTTCCACTCCATATAGTCAGACTTGTAGTTTTCCATGGCAATTTCTGCAGCAGCAAGGCTGGCATGAGCCACCTGGGCGCAGCTTTTCCCTTTACCCATTCTAATATCCTTTCTGACAACAATAACCTGTTTAATCGCCATTTATTCTGAACTCCCTGTCCAGGTGTATTTTTGAGGATGTGGCACCTCTCTGCATCTGATACTTGCTCTCCCTTGTGGGATGTCCGTAGGGACGTTCGCAGGGTGACGAGAGCTTCTCAAGAGCGAGCTGACATATTCTCATATTCGGGTGTAAGGCTATGGGCATCTTACCGACATTGCTCAGCTCGAGGGTAATATTACCTTTGAAGCCAGGGTCTATAAAGCCTGCTGTTGCATGTATGAGAAGGGCCATCCTTCCAAGACTGCTTCTCCCTTCTATTCTGGCAACAAGGTCATCTGGTATCTCAATCCATTCTTTTATTGTGCTCAGAACAAATTCGCCAGGGTGAAGAATGAATTTATCTTCATCCCCTATTAAAATATCTTCAGTATATTGTTCAATATTGTCAAACATAGGGTCTATGTAGCCCTTGCTTATATGCCTGAAAACCTTGAATTGATTTCCCAGACGGAGGTCTATACTCGAAGGCTGAATCTGCACTTCAGGTTCAATAGGCTTAACCACGAGCTTTCCTGCTTTGATGTATTTCTTTATATCTCTATCCGATAGAATCATGGTAATCTACCTGCCCTGATTACATATAGCTTTTCAAAGAAAAAGTTTTTCTGTAAAATTATCTCTGGCTTAAATCCCAGCTCTTTAAACTTTTTCATAGTACTGTCCAGACCGTTGAGAGAGCTCTGGATAAGCAGTACCCTTCCTTCTCTATTCAGGTTGCTTTCAAATTGCTCGAGAAATCTGTCAACTACCTCTCTTCCATCCTTTCCTCCATCCCAGGCTAATGTGAGTTCATCCTCTGGGTCCATTTCATCTTCGGGAAGATAAGGGGGATTGAAAACTATGAGGTCAAAACTGTAATTTATTTCAGAAAACAGGTTGCTTTTAATTATTCTAATCTCAAGTTTATTGAGTTCTGCATTGTAACGCAGGCACTCAATTGCTTTATTATTTATATCGACTGCAGTAACTTCACCTCCCCTTGAGGCTGCAATCATAGCCTGAATGCCTGTACCTGTGCCCATATCAAGAACTTTCTCTCCTTTTCTAACTTCTGCTGCAAGAGCTTCGCCAAGAATAAAGGAATCGTCACATGGTTTATAAACCTTTGAGCATGGCTCCAGCCTTACACCCATAAATTCCATTCAACCACCAAGCATACCAGTCAATTCTGCAATTTCTTCAGGAGTAAGCTGAAAAACCCTCTTCTCAGAAGATGCCTCTGGAATATCCTCAAGATTGATTCCAATACCTTCTCTCTCTGCACCCAGCTTAAGAGCTTTTTTCAATCTCTTTCTTCTGTAGGGGAAGATTAAATTCAAAATTCTCAGATAGTTATCTTTATTCAGAGGTTTCTCCTTCGGGTAAATCTCAACCACAGCCGAGTAAACTCTGGGGGGTGGGTAGAAAGCACTTGGAGAAACTTTTGAGATTATTTTTCCATTAGCCAGAAAGCTGAAGGCTGCACTTATTCTTGAGTAGTCACCTGTACCCGGTTTGGCAAAGAGACGCCTGGCAAATTCGTACTGTAATATAATCACAGCCTTCTCAAAGTCCAGACTTAAAATCTTGAATATGAAGCTTGAGGAAATGCTGTAGGGGATATTTGAAATAACCTTGTCAAAATGTGGAAGTTCAACCTTTGTGAAGTCTCCGTGTATGAGATGAAGCTTTTCTTCATCACCAAACCTGTCCCTCAGAATATCCACCATGGCACCGCTCTTCTCAACTGCTACAACCCTGCCAGCTTTTTTGAGAAGTTCCTGAGTTAAAGTTCCTATTCCAGGTCCTACTTCAAGCACAACATCTCGAGAATTTAGCTGAGCTTCTCTTGCCTCCATCTCTATAATTCTTTCGTTCACAAGAAAATTCTGTCCCAGCTTCTTCTCTGGTCTGAGACTATATCTTCTTAAAATTTCACGGGTTTCTGAAAGGAAACTCACCTTCTCCTTCCTCTTTCTTCATCTTTAGGTCCAGAAGGTACAAAAATTCTGTACTTTCTCTTGCCCATCTTTGAATCTTCCTCTTCAAGTTCAGCAACTATTCTGCTGGCAATCAGCTTTGCAGGGTCAGAAATAGCTTTGATTCTATTTGATATGTCTTCAAAGCTTTCAAACTGTCTTTCCTTTCTCTCTTCGAGAATCTCCCACATAAGCTTCTTTCCAATCCCTGGTAGTAGTTCCAGAGCATGAAGCCTTGTGGTTATAGGAGTTGCCCTGTTGAAGAAGTCCACAAATTTCTTTTCTCTACTCTTAACAATCTTCTCAACAACATATGGAAGTTCTGCCTTTGCTGCTGCTGTGAGCTCGTCATAGTTTATCCTTCTTTTAATATAGTCTATTTTATCCCTTTCTTTTTTTCCTATATACACTCTCTCACTAATGCTGAAATCAACATCTTTCTTTTGTACAAGCTCCAGAATTGAAAAATACTTATCCCCCAGCCCGATAACAAGGGGTTCTCTCTTGTATATGGGCCTATCGTCTTCCAGCCTGCCCTCCGGTAAATAGTCTAACACATAGACATACTCTTCCATCCCCATAATCTCCACCTCTCATTTAAGATATGGAGCACAGATTTCAACAATCTTATTTATCTCTTCTCTGTCCAGTACAACTCTTTCCTTTGCGAAGATTATCCTGACATCCTCTTCGTCAACTGGAAGAAGGTCAGCTATTTTAACTGCCATTTCAGGTCTGATTTTATCACTTACCTCAAGTGCCTTCTCAACAACTTCTTTGCCTTCTTCGGGGCTCAACTTTGCAAATTTATTGAGATAATCAAGACAAATCTTCTGTTCGTAAAGAGGCTCCTCTATGTCTTCTATTGCTTCACTGAGAATCTTCTTGGCCTCATACATCGTTATAGGCCTTACATCAACAATGACCTTTTGACTCATATTAAGAACCTCTGGAGTTTCAAATGAACAGGATGTGTTATAATCGTTTTCTCTGCCTTACCATCCTTGACACTTACTACGTAAGCTTTACCCCTCTTACCTGTTACCATACCTGTCCTGCCATGAAATCTGGGATGAGGCATTCCCTTGTGGAATGAGGGTTCAATCTTTATATGAACTCTGTCACCTATCTCAAATTTCTGAATAACCCTGGTAATAGGTAAGAGACCCTTCTCTCTGGGTGACTTGGCCATCTTTCTGGTATTCTTTGTCCAGAAACCTCTTGATTTCTTCATAATAGTTGGGCAAAGAGACCACCCATTTCAATGGGTGGAAGAATTGCCCTTTTCACCTCTTTAAAAATTATAATTTTAATCCAATCAAAACCATCAGGTATCAGTTGTTTTTGCATATTTATGACTGGAACTCGCAAGTCCTGTCCACTCTTGCCAGAGTGCTGGTCCTGAGCGGAGCTGTTATTGGCCAGTACTTTGCGGGACACACTGAGAGTTTCCTCTCTGTTTAATGCCTCACTTACAGAGCAGGGGACTTGAGGAGCATTCCCTGATGTGTTCTTTAACTCTACCAATAACTTCTGCATCTTACAATGCCTCCTAATCAACCTGTTATCCTTATCCCTCACAGGACAAGCCACCGTTTTAACGGGTGGTGATTGACAGTATTACCTGCCTTAATGTAACGTGTAATAATTCAACCATCTTATATATATTATTATCCCTGAAGAGCTTAATAAAGCCCTGGGTTATTTTATAATTTCAGGGGCTATTAACATAATAACAACTTTTCTATATTTCATTTTTAACCCCTTAAAACATTACTAACTTTTTTTCTGCTCTCGCAAAAATACTTTAATCACGAAGTTAAAATTAAGTCTATGTTCATAAAACATCCTCTGATAAGAGAGGAGACAATTGAAGCAAGGCTTTATCAGGAAACTATAGTAGCTGGGGCAGTACGTTCAAACACTCTTGTGGTTGCTCCGACTGCCCTGGGAAAAACAATTATAGGAGTTATGGTGGCTGTTTATAGGCTTCAGAGATATCCAGAATCGAAAATTCTCATGCTTGCAACCACACGACCTCTTGTAAATCAGCATGCAGAGAGCTTCAAGAATACTCTTAATGTTGATAAGGTTGAGGTGTTCACAGGAACAAAGAAACCATCTGATAGAATTGAGCTATGGAATAATGCAGAGATAATTGTTGCAACTCCTCAGGTGATTCATAACGACCTTCTGAGTGATAGATATTCTCTTGAAGATGTTTCTCTTGTTATATTTGATGAAGCTCACAGAGCCACAGGCAATTATCCCTATGCTTTTATTGCCGGCAGGTATATGAAGCAGGCTTCAAAGCCCCTGATTCTTGCCCTGACAGCTTCACCCGGTGGAGATGAAGCCAGAATTAAAGATGTTATTGAAAATTTATTTATAGAGAATATTGAGGTAAGAACTGAAAGTGATTCTGATGTCAGGCCTTTCATAAAGGGGATTAATATAGAGTGGGTGAGAGTTTCTCTGCCAGAGGAAATAAAACCTATTAAATCTGCCCTGGAAAAAGCCCTTGAAACGAGGCTGGAGAAACTCAGGAAGCTGGGAATTTCCGTTACAGGTAATGTTACAAAGAGGGACCTTCTTATGATTAGAGGGAACCTTCAGGCAAGGCTTCTTGAAGAGAGAATTCCCGAGCTCTATGAGGGTCTCAGTTTAATAGCTGCCTGTATAAACCTCACACATGCCATGGAACTTCTTGAAACTCAGGGATTGAATACACTTCTCAGCTATTTCAGGAGGGTGGAGTCTGAGGCAAGTTCAAAGGCTGTTAAGGGCCTTCTGGAGGATACATATTTTCTCAGAGCTATCAGATTGACAGAAAATCTGGTGGATGAAATAAAAAATCCTAAAATAGAAAAAATCAAGCAATTTCTGGTAGAAAATATAGCCGATGAAAAGAAGGCAATAATATTTACCCAGTACAGAGACACTGCTGCAAAACTTGTTGAGGAACTCAATTTATTGGCTGGAATAAGGGTAATGCGCTTTGTAGGTCAATCAAAGAGGAGTAACTCTGATAAAGGTATGACTCAGAAAAATCAGCTTGAAGTTCTTGAAAGTTTCAGAAAGGGTGAGGTGAATGTTCTTGTGGCAACATCAGTAGCTGAAGAAGGACTTGATATACCAGGGGTTGACCTTGTTATATTCTATGAGCCTGTGCCCAGTGAAATAAGAACTATCCAGAGGCGAGGAAGAACAGGAAGAAGCAGGGCAGGGAAAACAATAGTGCTGATTGCAAGAAACACAAGGGATGAAGCTTTCTACTGGGGAAGCACAAGAAAGGAAAAGAAGATGTATGAAATACTCCAGAATTTCAAGAATATAAAACTTAAAAATAAGCATGAAAACCAGAAAACTCTTGAAAATTCTATTAAAAAAAGGAAAATATCTATTGTTGTTGACACGAGGGAACTTTTTTCCAGTATTACGAGAGAACTCTTAAATTATAATATTATATCAAAGCCTAAAAGGCTTGAGGTTGGAGACTATGTTATAAGCAGGAGGCTTTGTATTGAAAGGAAGACAACAGAGGATTTTATTAACAGCCTGATAGATGGAAGGCTGATGAGCCAGGCTATTAACTTAAGGCAGAGTTACTCCAGGGCTTTGATGATAGTCGAGGGGGAGAGTCTGTATACTATCAGAAATATAAGGGTTGAGGCTGTGATGGGTGCTCTTATAAGCCTTACAGTGGATTTTAACATACCTGTTCTATTCACAAAGAATGAGAAGGAGACAGCAGTTTTAATATCTCGTATAACAGAAAGGGAACAGAATATAGAGGAAAATGAAATTCAGATAAGGGCTGAGAAAAAGCCTGTGTCTCTCAGTGAAATGCAGGAGTTTGTTGTTGCGGGTCTTCCGAATATTAACACAACTCTCGCAAGGAGACTTCTTGAACACTTTGGAAGTGTAGAAAGGATTTTCAGTGCTGATGAGAAAGAGCTGGATAAGGTACAGGGCATTGGCAAAAAAATAGCAAAAGAGATGAGAGAGGTTATCTCATCACTATATAAAAAAGACTAGCTGCTTTTTGTCTCTTCTTCGGCCACCTTGTCAATAAGTTTTTTTTCAAGCAGTTGCTGTTTTTCGGTACCTTTCCTCTCTCTTCCTCTCTTGTCTATACTTGTCATAAACCAGCCTCCTTGTCTTATAGTATATTCTTAACCTCGTAATTATTAACTTACTATTCAACAAGCTTCATCTCAGGATAATCAATTTCAGGGGAATACTCAAGTACGCCGGTAAAGGAGGCATTTCCAAATTTAATCCTGACTCTTGCATATATCATCTTACCTTCAAGAGAAACATAGCCAAAGGGATTTTTTAATGAATTTCTTAACATTTCTTCATCTATTTTCACTTCAGCTTCTATAACATAGGGTTGATTTTTCATGGCTTCTCCCATAGCCTTTTCAAGAGAAGATTTTGTTTTGATACTGACCGGAGTTCCTGTAAACTGATGAAAAAGTGCACCAAGTTTTATCCCCACTTCAAAGGCTGCAATTTCACCATCTGTAGCCATAGAACCACGCAAACCACGAGGGAACATTCTTGAAATCATTCCTCATAAGGCTTATACCACTTATCTCCTTTCCCTGCTCCCAGTCATATGTATACTCTATCTGATTTAGGTTATATACGCGCCAGACAGGTTTTGTATAATTGCTTTTCTCTGGCGGCTGGGAGAATTCGCCAAAATTTTCAGAGTTGTAGGAAGGTTCGAAAGCATATGCAAGGGAGTTTTTAACAGGAAACCATTCGTCCCAGTCAGGAGTATTATTATAGTTCCTCTCATATTCCTTTCTGTAGCTCTTAATGTAGTAGAAATTCGAGGTGCTAACTTTATTTGAATCTCCAAGTGGAGGGGGTGAAGCCGTTGTGAGGGTGGCGCCCTTCACAACCCAGGGTGCTGTTATTATCCCGCTGGAAGAAACATCTAAAATAAACTCCTGATTCCACTTTCTCACAAGGATATCAGGGTCTTCTTCCTGAATTTTCATCGGATCAACTTCTCCAGATGCGGGAAGGGTAAGCTTTACATTTATTATTATACCCTCATTGGGCATAAGCCACCACCCCTCTCTATTATTTATCTCTGTGCTCTGCACCATTTGAAGGTAATTGAATATATTGTAAACATGGCCATTTCTGAGAAGGTCATTACTTCTTACGGGAGAGGAATATATTCTCCAGATTGCCGTCCTGACAGCATAGGCTTTAGCTGAGCTGTCAATAAGATTTATCTTCCACCCCTGAGGTAGAGCAACAAAAACCCTGTCGTATCCTATATTTTCAATTTTTGCATTGAGATAACTTGTGACCTTGGAAACAGAGCCCTGAGATACACTGACAAGCGAGGGACCCACTTCTGAATAAACTGGTGCTGCTGTTAGTAATAAGATTAGGAAGATATAAAGATACTTCAACATGAAACCTCCTATCTACTCATCCAGGAAGAAGGTTTTGAAAGGGCAAGCTGTATATTCTTTCTATCTACACTCGAGGATGTCTTGGATATCAAATTTGTGGCTTCATCTCCGTTCATCTCAAGCAGGACAATATATTGCTGGTTAAAGTTGCCTATCTGTGATTCAATCTCAATTTTAGTGAGCTTTATGCCATAGTTAGAAAGCACATCCTCCATATAGCCCTGATTAAGTTTTCCTGCTGCCGCTGCTTTTTCCACCTCTTCCAGATTGACACTATATCTCATGCTGGAACTGCTCTGCTTCATACCTATACTTATGGGCCCTTTTAGAGAGGCGACACCACCTGTAGATATGGTACCTTCACCCTTTGCTCCTCCACCCTGACCAGAGACTATTCTGTTCTCATTTTCAGACAGACTTATTGATGCAGTTGCCATCATATATGCGATAACTCTGGCATTTTTAACTATGGCAGTTGTATTTCCCTTATAAGTATAGTAAATATTTACAGAATCCCCTGGCATCAAAAAGCCGCCTGCGGCCTGCTCTCTGGACAGGAGAACAGGCACATATACATTACCTATCTCCTCAACATAGGCTGTTTTCAGTGCCGTATAACTCAGTGTAGAAAGAGCAGCCAGAGCTTCTCTGTAGCCATTGATAGAATGAGTTCCTACCTTGAGCACAACCGTGGCTCCAATAGCCTGGGCCCCTTTATACTTTTCGCTAAGTCTGGACGTGAGATACTCTCTCCAGGCAATATCAGCAGCAGTTTTATAATCTATAGCCTTGAGTTCATCAATACTTCTGGCTTTATCTACCTGCTCAAAAAGTGTTTTTTCTCCTGTCTTATATGCGGGAGGTAAACCTGAAAAGGTAGCCATTATTCTCCCCCTTACAATTTTCTGGCCTTGAAGGATAAGCTGGGTGGCTTGTTCCTGCTTGATATTAACCACAACTTCCTTCTGTTTCATGGGCTTTATAACTTTTGTATAACCTACAAAAAACAGTCCAAGCAAAACAATAGCAATTACTCCGAGTCCAACAATCCTGTACATCCTTTTTCTTTTTCTATCATCCGGTGGTCTTACAGGTTTTACTTTTTCAGGTTTTCCCCCTTCTTTACCACCAGGAGGTGCCCTCCTTCGCAGTGCTTCTAACCTGCCAACTATGTCGTCTTCACTGCCTGTAGCCTTAGCGTAATACATGAATATACCTCTTGAAAAGGCTTGAATATTATTATTCTACTATCTTCTTGCCTCATATATATAGGTTATTGTATTGTATTAATATTTCTCTGCCCTTTTAAGTTCTCCGAAGGTTGTACTGCATTCCGCCATCGCATTGTGCTGATGTATACTTTCAAGACTTTCGCTACTGGCAAAAACATGGGAGATATCCGGAAGCTCCGATAATTTATTCAGGGCATTCATGAGAATTTTTCTGACTGTATCCTCAACGAAATTCGGGTTGAGATGAGCTTTATATACAACATCCACTTCATCCTCCCTTTTAAGCACTTCATAAAGCCTTGAACTCATAGATATTTCAAGAACTTCAATAATATCTTCAACATCTATATTCTCACCTCTGGGCACTTCAATCATAAGTGTTGATATATTCCTCTGGTTATGGCTTGCTATAGCTACCGAGTTGAGAATAGTTGAAATATCACTATCATCAAAGTTCTTTTCCTTCAGGTTCTGTCTAGACTTTTCTACTATACCTTCATGGGCACAGGGGCAGGCGGTAATTCCTGTGACCTCTGCACCAATCATATTTACTATTCTATCTCCTTTCTTCTCAGCCCTGGCAAGGATTTTGAACATCTCCTGAGTCTCGTGCTGTGTTACAGGGGTCTTTCTGAATACTACATATTCAGCCTCCATCCTCACCTCTATATGTTCAATATCTGGAATAGCATCAAGTATACTCTCTACAGTTTTAAGGCAGATGTCGTCTGGAGAATCTATACCCTTCTTTATAACTTCATCCAGCGTTGAGTTGATAAGTCTCATATGATTGTTGCCGTTTGTGGGTGAAATTTCAATATCTATTCTTGGCAGAAGAATAATAACACTGCTATCTCTCTTAATCTCTATCAGCCTCTCAAGATTGTGAAGTGCAAAAATTTCGTTCATATACTCACCATATCTGGATTTATATTGCCATTTCTTATTGCGAAATCTGCAAGAGTTATAGCCACCATAGCTTCGCACACAGGCAGCACTCTGGGAACAATACAGGGGTCATGTCTGCCCTTAATCACAATAGTTTCTTCTTTATATGTTTTGAGATTTACAGTTTTCTGAGGTTTTGATATTGAGGGTGTGGGCTTTATTGCCGCTCTTATAACAATGGGCATGCCATTGCTTATTCCTCCGAGAATGCCTCCTGAGTTATTGGTGTAGGTTTTTATCTCGCCATTATAATAAAATTCATCATTATTTTCAGAACCTTTTCTTTCAGCCACGTTAAAACCTGCTCCTATCTCAACACCTTTTACAGAACCTATGGACATCAAACCCTTAGCAAGTTCAGCATCCAGCTTGTCAAAGACCGGTTCTCCCAGCCCTGCAGGAACGTTTATAGCAACTACTTCAATCACACCACCTATGGAATCTCCTTCTCCCTTTACCCTTTCAATTTCTTTAATCATAGTCTCAGCAGCTTTACTGTCTGCACACCTTACAGCATTGTTTTCTGCCTCTTCAAGCCTGTCAAAAGCTACTTTTTCAGCTTCAACTTTACCTATTTTAATGGTGTGGCCAATAATTTTGATATTCAACATTGACAGAAGCTTCTTTGCGATGGCACCTGCTGCAACCCTTGCAAGAGTTTCCCTGCCCGAGCTTCTTCCCCCTCCCCTGTAATCCCTGAAACCATATTTAAGATGGTATGTAAAGTCAGCATGGTTGGGTCTTGGAAGGTCTTTTATTGCTGTATAGGGGTCAGACTCCACATCTCTATTCCAGACCATCAGAGCTATACTTGTGCCAAGAGTTTTACCTTCAAAAACTCCAGATAGGATTTTTACCTCATCCTTTTCCTTTCTTGTGGTTGTTATACTGCTCTGCCCCGGCCTCCGTCTGTCAAGTTCCTTCTGGATATCATCCTCTGAAATTTCTAAACCTGCGGGACAGCCATCAATAACTGCTCCAACTGCAGAGCCATGACTTTCTCCAAAGGTTGTTACTCTAAAAACTTTGCCAAAGATGTTACCTGCCATATTTTAGCAGTAAAAAGGCAACCTTAAAAAAAAGTATTGTAAAGACTTCTTTCTGAAACCTCTCCGGCCATATTTCTCTCCATAAAGCTTCTTACCTCCTCATACTCTTTAAATCTGCCGAGAGCCACCATAAGCTTGACAAGAGCTACTTCAGGCAGCATATCTCTACCAGAGATAACTCCTGCCTTCAGAAGTTTTCTTCCGGTGGAGTAAACTTTCATATCCACCCTGCCGAAAATAGTTTGAGATGTCATGACAACTGGCATATCCTTCTTTCTGGCTTCTTCCAGCTTTGAAATCAGATTTTCTGGAACATGACCCAGGCCTGTGCCCTCTATAACAATACCTTTGAAGTTTTCAATATAATAATCAAAAAGCTGTTCAGGAAACCCAGGATAAATCTTCAGAAGGGCAACATCTTCTTCAAGCCTATCATCAAGCTTTACCTTCCCTTCTGACCTCCTGCTGTATTCCTGAAAGGTTGTTATTTTGTCTCCTATCACCTCACCAATGGGTAGAGAGTCGATGCTCTTAAAAGCATCCCTTCTGGAGGAATGCATCTTTCTAACCTTTGTTGCCCTGTGAATTGCACATCCTTCGTCGCTGCTTCCGGCATGCATAACAGCAACGACCTCAGCTATATCGCTCAGAGCAACTCTAACTGCAGAGATTAAGTTTAGAGAAGCATCGCTGCTGGGTCTGTCACTGGAACGCTGACTTCCCACAAAAACGACTGGCTTCGGAATATCGGAAAGCATAAAGGCAATGGCACTGGCAGTATAGGCAAGGGTATCTGTGCCATGGGCAACTACAACACCGCTGCTTTTATTCATAGCCTTTACAACTTCCTTTGCAATAATACGCCAGTGTTCCGGAGTCATATTCTCGCTCAGTATATTAAAGACAATCTCTGTATTCAGGGAGGCAATATCCTCAAGCTCGGGTACAGCATTCACAATCTCGGAGGTTGAGAAAGCAGGGTGTACAGCCCCGGACATATAATCAATTTTCGAGGCGATTGTACCTCCTGTACCAAGAATTGAAACACAGGGCTTATTCTCTGGTGAAGACTCTTCTTCAACCTTCTTTTCCTTATCTTCCTTCTCCCTCACGGAAATAAGTTCAATTTTAATATTGTCAATATTGAATCCTATGTTATAACCATTCGCAAGTTTTATAACAACATGTCTCGAATCACCAAGCTCGCTTCTGGGCATGAGTATGCCATTATAGACTTTCCCTCCATTAATCACCTTTACTCTATCTCCTTCTGCAATATCGCCGAGTATGTGCTTTGCTTTGCCTCTGTACATTCAATCACCCAGAAGTTCGTTAAACACCTTTTTGGCAGTCTTTTTCCTTTCCGCAAAGTAGTCTTCAATAAGTTTAAGCTTTTCCTTTCCAATATAAATGGATTTTTCTGTCTGCTCAGGCGAGGGAGAACCATAAATCTTCCTGTTCAGTACAGCCTTCATTGGGTCAAGCACAGTTTCAAATTCATCTTCATCAATTTCAAGCTTTCTTCCGAGAATTTCCTGAGAAGCCTCCTCAAGAAGCTTTAAGTTCATTCTCCCTTTTTTTTCTGCTTTCATAGCAGCTCTACCTACAATCTGATGAGCCTCCCTGAAGCTGAGCTCTTTTTTCTTTACAAGAAAATCAGCCAGCTCGGTGGCAGTGGAAAAACTCTTATCGAGATTTCTTTTTAGAGCCTCTCTGTTAAACTTCAAGCCTGAAAAAAGTTTTGATAGAAGTGAGAATGAATTTCTGACCAGCCGGATAGAATTAAAGACTATAGGTGAAAGCTCCTGCAGGTCTCTGTTGTAAGCAAGGGGTAGAGCCTTTGTAAGCATTAATGCAGAGCTGAAGCTTCCTGCTGCAACCGAAACCTTTGCCCTTATTATTTCAAAAGCATCGGGATTTTTTTTCTGGGGCATTATACTTGAAGTTGAAGAAAGTGCTTCAGGAAGCTCCACAAATCCAAATTCCCTTGTGCTCCACAGAATTATCTCTTCACATATTTTTGTTATATTGATTGAAGATATACTTACAGTGGATAGAGCTTCGAGAAGAAAATCTCTGGATGCTACTGCATCCTGTGAGTTCTCAAAACTTGCTTCGAAACCCAATAGCTCGGCAGTATAATCCTTGTTTATGGGGAAGGAGGTTGTAGCCAGAGCACAGGCTCCGAGAGGTGAGACATTTATTCTTGGAAAGGCATCTCTCAGCCTTTCAAGGTCTCTGAGAAGTATGTTGAAATGGGCAAGAAGGTGGTGTGCAAGAGTTACGGGCTGGGCTATCTGGAGATGTGTATAACCTGCCATTAAAGTTTCAGTGTGCCTAGAAGCTATATTCAGAATAACTTTCTCGAAGGCAATCATATTCTCTGCCAGAGATATAACTTCATCTCTTAAGAACATTCTGAGGTCGAGAGCTATCTGGTCATTTCTCGACCTTGCTGTGTGAAGCTTCAGGGCGGATGAACCAGCAAATTCTTTGAGTCTTGCCTCGACAGCAATATGAATATCCTCATACTCTGCATTTAAATCAAGAGCACTGTAGCCAAGAGAGAATATCTTTCTCAGTCCCTTTACTATAGATTTAGCATCTTCTTCAGATATAATACCCTGCTTTGAAAGCATCTCTGCATGAGCAATACTTCCAGCAATATCATATTTAAATAGATTTCTGTCAAATTCTAATGAAGAAGTGAATTCAGCAAATTCGGTATCAGCATGATTTCCAAGCCTGCCTTCTCTAAGCATAATATCACCAGAAAAAAATAGGAGTTTCTGATATAAAAGAGCTTCCTGTTCAGATATACATCAATAAGTATAGGGAAGGGGAGGTGTTGGGGAGGGGGGCCCTTGGAGATTTGGTGAAAAGTAGTCACAATTCTCCAACGGCAACTAAAATTTACTCATACTCCTATATAAGCCTTTTGGTCAGTTATGTTACACAATGCAAAACCACCCAGTACACTCACCAGCATTTTCCAGCACCAGATAAATATATGTGTTGCCAACCCAATTCAACACCTTAACACCTATAATATGATTACTTGCTTATAGTATTTATGCTTATTCATGGTAGTATCTCAACATAAAATATTATTAGTATATAATAGAAGATATGAATTATGAGAAAAATAATAAGTTATAGCGATGGTGCCTCAAGGGGAAATCCGGGAAAAGCTGCAATAGGTGTTGTCCTTGTGGGAGAGAACAAAAAAATACTCAGAGAACACAGTCAGGCTATAGGAATAGCAACCAACAATCAGGCAGAGTACAGAGCTATTATAAAGGCTCTTGAGCTGGCACAGGATTATGCTGGTGAGGTGGACTGCTTTCTCGACAGCGAGCTTATTGTGAAGCAGCTCAATGGTGAGTATAAGACAAAAAATTTGAAACTCAGAGAACTTAAGAGGGTTGTAAGGCATAAGGAAGAAGCCTTCACAAGAGTGACATATAAACATGTGAGTAGAACCGACCCTTTTATCCAGAGAGCTGATGAGTTAGCAAATCTTGCCCTTGATGCTTTATGAAGATAGCTGTATTTCAGGTTGGAAATAAAGGCGAGCACAAGATAGAGGGAATAAGAAAGTATGGGAGAGGAATTGAGCTTGAGGTTTTTACAGTTCCAGAACCCCTACCTCAGATTATAGATGAACCTGAAGATTATATTTACGAAGATTTTGAGGCGGATTTAATACTTGACTACCTTTACCATGGAGATTTAACTGACTACCTGATTGAAATTGCAAATAAAAAGAATATACCCATAATAGCTTCTGGAAGGAAAAAGCCCGGAGCAATAATTCCCAGCACCTGCTGTTCCCTTGGTGATATTGAGGGGATAGAGGGATACACGCATCAATTCGGATTACCAGAAATTGAAGTTGATGTGGATAAGGGTATTGTGAAAAAAGTTAAAGTTAAAAGAGGTGCTCCCTGTGGTGCCACATGGGAGGCTGCGGAGAAGATAATCAACATGAAGGTTGAGGAGGCTCTTACAAGGTTTGCTCTTGAAGTTCAGTTTATCTGTCAGGCCAGAGGTTTTTATGAAGTTAAAGGAAAGAAGGCACCTCTGCATATAGCTGGAGAACTTCATAAAGAGGCAATAAAAAGAGCAGTGGAGAGACTCACTTCTCAATAATACTCTCTTCAACTTCCATTCCAAAGTGTCTCCCTATGTTCTTTGCATAAATTAAAATCTCGTCACCAGCTTTGAGTTTTGATACAGAGACAGGATTACCCTGCAGGGTGACAAGATTTACAGTCTCGGCATTCTGGAGTAGTGTCTTGAACCTCTTACCCTCAGCCTCTACCTCAACAAGCATGAGGGGTCTCTTCTCTATCTTAACCCTGCCTACAACCACCTCTCTTGCTCTGCCACCGCTGTCAACAGCCAGAACCACATCTCCTGCCTCAAGTTCACTGAGATATCTTGTCTTCATGCCTGGGGCAAGGATATAGGCGTGAACCGCACCGGCATTTACCCTGAAGGGTCTTGAGGCTACATATTCACTTTCAAGAGTTTCAGAATGCACAAGGAATAACCCCGAGCCCTGGGAGCCCACAAGCATACCCTCCCCCGGGTTTAAGAGAGAGGCAGTGTCCACACATACTCTGTCTCCAAGCCCTACCTGTTCAAGCCTTACAACTCTACCTGTTTTGAGTTCAAGAGTTTCAGATGTAGAATGCGCTATCTCTCCCACCTTTTTAATTTCATCAAAACTCTGAGTCTGTATAAGTACGCCATCCACGCCCACCTCAAGAGTTTCGAATGCAAGTTTTGCATCTTCAGCATCCCTCACGCCTGCCATCACCTTTACCTCTTCTGTCTGGAGTTCTGCTATTAGATTCTCAAGGGGAATAATCTTCCAGTCTTCTCCAACAACAATTATGTGAGAGCAGACATTTGAAAGTTCTGCTGCGAGCCTTTCATGACTCTTACTGCTTATTTTAACATAGCCTGCAACCTTACACTGCTTTGAGAGCTCCTCTGCTTTTCTGTATATATCGCTATTGCTAACATCTTCCGGAAGGCTTTCCTGCGCTGGAGGGCCAACAAGAGCTATTTTACCTCTGCAGCTCTCCTTTACAATAAGGTCAACTTTGCCTAATTTCTCTGCTATCTCAAAATCCTCCTCGAGAACAACCACACCCGAGGCTCCAGATTCCAGAGCTGTTGTTATTAGATTTTTTCTCTCGTCCCTGTTTCCGACAGTTGCATCAACCCAGAAAAATTTCATATATTCACTTCTCCAGTATTTTTTCTGCTTCATCAACACTCAGACCTTCATGAACTATTGCTGCAATAGCCTTTACCATTTTGGTGGGGTTTTCATGCTGAAATATATTCCTTCCTATACTTGTGCCTGCTCCACCCGCTTCGATTGCACCTGCTACCATCTCGAGGACATCCCTATCTGTGTTCATCTTTGGCCCTCCTGCGATAACCACGGGCACAGGACAGCCTTTAACAACCTCCTTGAAGGAATCTATATCACCTGTGTAGTTTGTTTTGACTATATCTGCTCCCAATTCTGCCCCGACTCTTGCAGTATGCTTCACCACACTTACATCATGCTCGTTATCTATCTTATTTCCTCTGGGATACATCATGGCAAGAAGAGGCATACCCCACCCCTCACATTCACTGCTAACTCTGCCAAGCTGTTCCATCATGTTAGCCTCTTCTTCTGCTCCCACATTTATATGAATACTCACAGCATCGGCACCAATCTTTATTGCTTCTTCAACAGTACATACCAGAACCTTGTTGTTCGGGTCTGGGGCAAGAGATGTACTTCCAGAAAGATGAACAATCAGACCTAAATCTCTTCCGTAACCCCTGTGTCCATGCCTGACCATACCTTTATGGAGGAGAACAGCGTTGGCTCCGCCTTCAGCTACTTTATTAATTGCCTCTGGCATATCTATGAGTCCTGCTATTGGGCCTGAACTAACACCATGGTCCATGGGTAATATTATTGCCCGTTTTGTTTTTCTGTTAAATATCCTCTCAATTCTTATACTCTTTCCTATCAAGCTCATGATACCACCATGTTACTCTGTAACACGTTAACATGTATCAATAGTTTTTATAATCTCTGGTCTTCAGTAGCAATTGTCTAAAAACATGGTGTGGTAATTTGCCATAGAGGTTATAGGGTATTCACCTAATAGTTAATATCTGTTAACCTCTTAACAAAACATATATACTATAATCTCAAAATAGAGACAAAAACGCAGAAAATAACTATAAGAAGATTTAATTATGGATAACACTATATTTGGTTTGTCAAAAAAACGTTTAAAGGTATTGTTTGTCACACTGGTCATTTTTAATGTGGCAGTATGGTTGTTTTTAATAAGTTTGTCATTCATAGATGCAGATATAGGTCTCCTTGGTATTGGGGCATTGGCATATTTCTTTGGATTGCGTCATGCATTTGATGCAGACCATATCGCTGCTATAGACAACGTTACGCGCAAACTGAGGCAGAGTGGTCAGAAACCTGTTGCAGTAGGCTTTTTCTTTTCTATGGGTCATTCAACTGTTGTTGTTCTATTATCGCTTGGCCTGGTTTTACTTGTTAAAACAACAAAGGCAACAAAAAACTCGTTATTTGCACATTGGGGCGGACTAATCGGAACTATAGTCTCAGCAGGTTTTCTGACATTGATAGGTTTATTGAACCTGATTATCTTCTACAAATTATGGAAGGTTTTTAAGAATTATAGGGATAACGGTGTTATAGACGATGAACACATTGAAAACTTACTTAACAAACGTGGATTAATCTCAAGAACATTACGTTTTTTCTATAAGCATATAGACCGTAGCTGGAAGATGTACCCGGTTGGTTTTCTTTTTGGTCTTGGTTTTGATACAGCAACAGAAGTGGCTGTATTAGGCCTGGCAGCAGCAATGGCACAGAATGGTCATTTACCTATATGGAGCATCATGATATTTCCGCTTCTTTTTACGGCAGGCATGAGCCTATTGGATTCATCTGATGGAGTTATAATGCTAAAGGCTTATGATTGGGCTATGGTGGACCCTATACGTAAAATTTTCTTCAATATGACAATAACAGGTGCATCTGTGGCTGTGGCGCTACTTATTGGGACTATTGAGTGGATAGAAGTGCTATCTTCCCAATTAAACCTGAGCGGCAGCTTTTTTGACTTTTTAAACAATCTGGATTTTGCTGTTTTAGGTGTTTTTGTTGTAGGTTTCATGCTTGCTATATGGCTTTTTGCATATCTATACTATAAAAAAATATTAAAAGAACAGAACATAAGTATACAGCTATAAATGTCAGATGTGTATTAATTAAAAATTGAGTGGTTAATATTTTTATATGATATTGGAGGAATAAGTATGGAACCATCAGAAATTACTAAAAAGGTTCTGGCGGCAAAGAAAGAAAAGGGATTGAGTTTCTCAGACCTTGGAAAAGTTGTGGGGCGTGATGAAGTATGGGTTGCTGCGGTTGTTTATCGTCAGGCCAGTGCTTCTGAAGATGAGGCAGATAAACTGATATCTGCATTGGAGCTTGATTACGATATTGCTGAAGCACTTACTGAATTCCCATTAAAAGGATTGGGTCCTCTGGTGCCAACTGACCCACTGGTTTATCGATTTTATGAAATAATGCAGGTGTATGGAATGCCCCTCAAGTCAATTATTCATGAAAAATTTGGTGATGGGATTATGAGTGCTATCGATTTTACTTTGCATGTCGATAAAGAAGAAAATCTCAACGGAGACCGTGTGAAGATTACAATGTCAGGAAAATTTTTGCCATATAAAAAATGGTAGACAAAGGTTGTAAGTGGCAGATTTATCTCCTAAAATATTTCTATTTAAGCTCTGATTCCAATTTATGTTACTATATACAGTTATGTATTATAATAGCTTTCAATTAAAGACCTGTGAACCTTTACTGTTGCCGCTGACTTGAAGAATAGGCTTATTAAAAAGATAGAAAGGTTTCCAGAGTAAAAATTACAAAAAGTGATGAATTTTCTGGAATACTCTGAACCAGACGGTTCGGATGTCCTCTGCTCAATAGCAGAAACTTTATCTGTAAAGGAAACTGAAAGATAATTCTATGGGGAGAGTAGTTCAGTTAAATCAGAGAGAATTTATAAATACTTGGGGCGAATTTCTCAAGAGAAATAAATCCTCCTATTTTTTATTTTTATAACAGAACTATTGTTTCTTGGGATAAATTCTAACCACTGTTGACACACCCAAAATAATTTAAGTTGAACACCTCAAGATAAAATACACTATGGGAGAAGCCATTTTGGATGGGGAAGTTATAAAAACATTGGCCTCTGACACGCGGATAAGAATCCTTAAAACTTTAAATGAGAGAAACAAAACTTTAAGCGAGATATCAAAAGAGCTCAACCTGCTGGACCATCTGAAGTTATTAAACCATTGTGTGCTGGTCGCAAAGTAGAGCGTCCAGAATCAAAGTTCGTGTATTATACCCTGACTCAGGCCGGCAGAGGAATGTTGGATACTTCTGGAAAAATCAAAATAACCTTATCGCTAACAACCATTATACTCTCTTTGGTAATATCGATTTTTGAAATTATTAGATATTTGTCTGGTGAGAATATGAAGATAATTACAGAATTTCTTGAAACTCCAGGTCAGCCGCCGGTGCTAAAAGAAGTAGAACTTCTTTACCACAATCCACTTTATCTGGCAATAGGTATTATATTCCTATTATTAGCCTGCTTGTTGAGTTACAATCTCCTGAAGCCGATAAACAGAGTGCGCTTAAAAACAATGTTCGTTAGGTAAAACATTACTTTGTCTTGAATTTTAGTCTTAAACTTCCCGGGATTACTTTACGAACCATTGATATCAAATATAATCATGTTAATACACCAAATTAAAGGAGATAGTACAGGGTATTAGGATAAAATAATGTTTTTGTCAAATCTGAAACTCTTCAAGGAAATCTTTCATACCCTCAAGAGCTCTCTTTCTATGGGAAGCTATGTTTTTAATTTCGGGTGCCTCAGCAAAGGTTTTGTCACTTCCCTCTGGAATAAAAATCGGGTCATAGCCAAAGCCACCTCTTCCTCTTGCCTTTTCTGCTATTCTGCCTTCAACCTTTCCTCTGAAAATCTTAATCTCGCCTTTCAGCTTAAGACAAACAACAGATTTAAAATAAGCCTTCCTGTTCTCCTCGCCTTTCATAAGTCTGAGAATTCCCTTATAACCAATAGTTTTAGATACATAGGCAGAATAAACCCCTGGAAAGCCCCTGAGAGCCTCAACGAATAAACCTGAGTCCTCTATGAAAATTCTGTCACCCTCCATCTCCTTCATAGCTTCAATTGCAACCTCTTTAAGGGTATCACTCTGAATTTCTCTGTAGCTTTTCCTTATAAGCTTAATCTCAATACCTTTTAGAATCTCTCTTGCCTCATTAAATTTGTGCTCATTAGAGGTTATAAAATAAAGTTCAGCGTTCAGAAAAATACCTCCCTCTTCTTTCCATGAGCTTCAGTCTTTCAATTACTCTGCTACCGGAAGGAAAACTTTCCTGATAGCCTCTGAAAAAGGCATCAAGAATCTCTTCTTCATACTCAAAGTGTGTGGAACATACTGATTTCTTGAAAACAAGTATATCTGTACCCTTTGCCTCAATACTTTCATTAACTTCACCAAGGCCAAAATCTATAAGGTATATTCTTCCTTTTGAAAGAATCATGTTTGATGTGGTCAAATCGCCGTGAATAATATTTCCGCTGTGCATTTTACCGGCAAGGTTTCCAACTTCATGGAAAATCTCCTTAATGTTTTTTAGTTTTTCTACAATGTTCCTGAGCTTTTCACCCTCGATATATGAAATTCTGAGTGTGAACTCTTCCGGAATTACATCCCTGACAAATGGTGTGGGTATCCCGTTCTGTCTTGCAAGAGAGAGAAGCCTTGCTTCCCGTTTTGTCCTGTTTTTTCTGAGTTTTAAATCAATCTGGGGTATTCTATAATCCTTTTTTATTCTCTTTTTGATAATCTCCCCTTCGTCAAGCAAAATAACTGCCTCGGCCCCTCTTGCTATGAGTTTCACCGCCAGAGCACCTCCACTTCATCAGTGCGCCAGCGCTGCATCACAAAGCTATCCTCAGGCTTCATTCTTTTTCCATGAGTATATTCGAGAATTCCAAGCCAGGCTATCATGGCGCCATTGTCACCGAGTAAATTTTCAGGCGTGGTAAAGAACCCCGAACCTCTCTCATCGGCCATGGAATTTAGCATTTCCTGAAGTCTTCTGTTAACTCCAACCCCACCTGCAATGAGAAGCTCTTCCTTGCCTGTATGTGCAAGAGCTCTCTCTGCGACTTCGACAAGCATCGAAAAAGAAACTTCCTGCAGGCTGTAGCACACGTCCTCTACACTATAACTATTCAGAGCTCTTTTGGCAGCGGTTAATAAACCCGAGTAGGATAAATCCATGCCTTTTACAGTATAGGGCAGCTCAATATAGTTTCCCTTCCTTGCCAGCTTCTCCACAACAGGGCCACCGGGATTACCAAGATTTGCTGCTCTGGCAAACTGGTCAATAAGATTACCTAGAGCTATATCAAGAGTCTCGCCAAAAACTCTGTACCTTCCAGAGACAAAGGCAGTTATCTGTGTATTACCTCCTGAAACATAAACTGTCAGAGGGTCTCTGGATTCCGTTTTGAGCCTTCCTATTTCTATATGGGCAACACAGTGATTGACTCCAACCAGAGGTAAAGAATATTTTAAAGCCAGAGTTCTTGCTGCCACTGCGGCTACTCTCAAGCATGGTCCAAGCCCCGGACCCTGAGAAAAAGATATCAGGTCAATGTCTTTAAAGGAGAGTTCTGCCTTCTGGAGAGTCTCTTTAATCAGGTCTTTTATATTATCTGCATGATGCTGGGCAGCCTCTCTGGGATGAATACCCGTGGTAAGAGGCTTGTACTTTGTAATGTTTGCCAGGATTTCGCCCTTAATGTTAACGATTCCAATACCCAGCTTCTCTGCTGTAGCCTCTATACCAAGACACTTCATTTCTTTTTCCAGACCATATAACCACATGTGCCACAGGAGGACCTATTCCTGTGTTCTGCAAGAAAAACTCCATCACCACATCTGGGACAGGTCTGACGTTTTCGCTCCAGCTTGTCTCCTTTAATTTCGTAATACTTCCATTTCTGACCCATATCTAAGCCTCCTGTTTAGTAGCTTTATTTCTGAGTGACTTAAGCTCACCCTCAGAAAAGTTCTTTTTAAGCAGATGTTCGGCCTCAATTTTGAGCATTGCTTCTCTGTTCTCATAAACCATTGCGGAACCTTCAGAAACTTTTACTCCAAAGCTGGACTCTATTTTTTTCACAATAAAGGCATTCTTATCTGCGCTAAGGATAGCAATAAGCTTATTCCTGACTTCAACTCTTGATGGTGTAGCTCCTTTGTGAATAATAACCTTAAACCTTACCTCTCTCCTGTGTAGAACAGGATTATTTCTATCTTCAAGTATTTCAATCTCCATGACATAACCTCCTTATATCTTAAGTTCTTTTCTATCCATTATCATCTTTATAATTATACCGACATGAAGTTTAGAGTCGTCACCACAGCTAACAAGAACAACACCCTGCTCCGGCTGCCCGTATATAACATAATCGCCCCAATCTGCTTCAATAACAGCGGGGAGAACAGCCAGGTCTTCTTCACCTTCGACAATAATAGTAACTTCATCATCACAGTTAACAGCCTCACGCACTGCATCCCAGAGTTCCTTTGTGATATGGGCAGGAGGGTTCTTTGCCCTTATCACCCTGCCAGAAGGCTCATGGCTATCAATGTTCTTCCTCTTTGTTCTGAAGTCTATAATCTTCACTTTGGGTTTTATTCCTGCTTTCTCAGCCTCACTTGAAACTACATCTCCTACTGTTATGACCTTTGAGTCTCTAATTCTCTTTTTGATTCTTTCCATTGCACCTTCTTCTGTAAAAAGCTCTCCCAGAGGCTTTCTCAGATAATGCCTCAGAGTGTCAGGTAAAATCAAATCTTCCATCACCTAATCCTCAATGCATATCTACCATTAATTTTAACTCCAAGCTTCTGGGCTATCTCTGATTCCTCTGGATTTACAATATATACAAAGCCGAACCATTCTCCAGATGTGTTTATATTGCAGTATATGCAGGTATCTTTTGAAGTTATCATCCTGCACTGCTTGCATGCCTTTTCTTTTTTTGCCATTCTTACTTCTCCTTATTCTTAGCCTTTTTCTTTTCATCCTCAATCCATTTAAACTTACCAAGGCCCGGCTGTCTCATTGTAAGATTTATCTTGGATTCCTTCTGCTTATCCGGGTTCAGGCTTACTGCAACAATCCTTGCTCTCACTCTGTCATTCACTTCAAGAACCTTTCTGGTTTCCTTGCCTATAAGAGCCTCTCTCTTCTTATCGTAGCTTATATAGTCGTCTGTAATCTGGGAGACATGCACAAGGGCATCAAAGGCTGCAAATCTTGCAAAAGCGCCAAATTCAACTACCTCGACAACTTCACCATCGATAATTTCGTGAAGTTCGGGATAGAAAATAAGAGCCTCAAATTCTGTTCTGTGGTAGGCTGCACCATCACCTGGAATTATCTTGCCTTCACCTATTTTGGTGATTTTATAAATTGCGAGTATCATTCCCATATCCGGGTGAAGCCTTCCTTCAAAACCACCCTCCTGTCTTTCATTGAACATATATCCTTTCCTCAGAATGTCCTCTATAACTTCTTCAAGGGGACTTCCAAATCTCTCTGGTGGAACTCTTATAAGTTCTTTCATTAAAGCTAGTTTAAAAATTTTTATACCTCCTTTATTTCAAGAGGAAGTGACTTGCTATCAGCGGAGCGAAAATCACTGCTATGGTGTTCATCACCTTAATCAGTGGATTTATGGCAGGTCCCGCAGTATCTTTGTAGGGGTCGCCTACTGTATCGCCAACAATAGCAGCTTTATGAGCCTCACTGCCTTTTCCTCCAAGGTTACCTTCTTCTATATATTTTTTGGCATTGTCCCATGCAGCACCACCATTGGACATGGTCAGAGCGAGCAGAAGTCCTGATACTATACTCCCCATAAGTAGCCCACCGAGGGCAAGAGGTCCGAGAATGAAGCCAACAGCAAGTGGACTGAGTACAGCTAGAAGTGCTGGAGTGGTCATCTTCTTCAGAGCTCCTACAGTTACTATGTCAACACATTTTGCATACTCAGGTTCTGCCTTCCCCTCCATAATCCCTGGGATTTCCCTGAACTGTCTTCTTACCTCTTCTACTACTTTATGAGCAGTGGCACCGACTCCCTCCATAGCAAAGGCTGCAAAGAGGAATGGTATCATACCTCCAAATAGGAGTCCTACAAGCACATGTGGGTCAGCTATATTGAAGCTCTTGAGTGTGAATTGTGATGAACTGGATGTAAGCTCTTCAGTGTATGCAGAAAAAAGGGCAAGGGCTGCCAGAGCAGCACTTGCTATGGCATAGCCCTTCGTAATCGCTTTTGTTGTATTACCTACGGAATCCAGAGCATCTGTTACATTCCTTACCTCCTCTGAAAGCCCTGCCATCTCAGCTATACCTCCTGCATTGTCTGTTATGGGCCCGAAGGAGTCAAGAGCAACTATTATGCCTGTTATGCTGAGCATGGCCATGGCAGCTAAAGCCACACCGTATATGCCCGCGAATGAGTAGCTAACCAGTATACCAAAGCCAACAATAAGAACAGGGATAGCAGTGCTTTTGAAACCAACAGCCATACCTGTGATAATGTTTGTGGCTGGCCCTGTTGTCGAAGCTCTTGATATACTCTGTACAGGGAAGTATTTCGTGGATGTGAAGTACTCTGTGATTACAATCATGGCTATAGTAATACCTATACCAACAAGAGTTGCTATAAATATATCACCAGAACCCAGGATGATTTTTCCTCTGTACGGGTCATGGTATATTAAAACACTTCCTTTCATGAGATAGTTTATGAGTATATAAAATAAAGCAATTGATATAACTCCACTGGCTATTACACCCTTATATAGTGTGCCCATAATGCTCCCATCAGAATAACGTACAAAGAAGATGCCAATAATACTGGCAATAATTGCAGCAGCACCCAGAGCTATAGGAAGCTCAACAGCCAGAGTGGAACCTATTAGTATATAACCTAACAGCATTGCAGCTATGGAGGTAACTGCATATGTCTCAAATAAATCCGCTCCCATACCTGCGCAATCTCCAACATTGTCCCCGACATTATCTGCTATGACAGCAGGATTTCTGGGGTCATCCTCAGGTATTCCTGCTTCAATCTTGCCCACAAGGTCTGCACCAACATCAGCAGCCTTGGTGTAGATTCCTCCTCCAATTCTTGCAAAAAGGCTTATCAAACTGCTTCCAAAGCCAAAGCCCACAATGAGAAAGGGGTTTCTGAAAAAATAGTAAAAAAGGCTGATACCAAGAAGGCCCAGACCCACAACACTCATACCTGTGACAGCGCCACCCTTGAAGGCAAGAGGAAGAGCTTCATCCATGCCTCCTTTGCCAGCAGCATTTGCTGTCCTGACATTGGCTCTCACAGACATATTCATTCCTATATAACCGGCAATAGCTGAAAAGGTTGAACCTACGATAAAACCTATGCCAGTTTGCCAGTTTATTACCACTCCCAGAATCAACGCTAAACCAATAGCAAAAACAGCAATAGTTTTATACTGCCTGTTTAGATAGGCCATTGCACCCTGCTGAATAGCTCCAGCAATCTTCTGCATCTTTTCATTTCCTGGTTCGTAGCTGAGTACATTTCTAAATAAATATGCTGCAAAGATAAGGGCAAGAATACCTGTACCTATTCCTATCAAAGCTATTTCCATCTAAATACCTCCATAACCACTTATGTTTAAAAGCTTTTCCTGCCTTAAAAATATTACTGCCTTTCCCATTTTTCTTATCTTCTCCTTTAAAAGCTTATCGTTGGTAGCTATTACATAGTCCTTTTCGGCCAGCTCAACAAGGGCTTCATCTCCTCCTGCTTCTGTTTTAACAACTTTATATCTTTTAGCAAGTTCCAGGGCAAGTTTTGCATCTCTCTTCATCTTTCCATGGCTCAGCCCTATGAGCTCCCGTATAACAGAGCTGGGAACATATATATCTGCTCCCGGGAGGAGCTCTTCAAGCTGTTCTTCTATATCAACCCTTAGCTGGAAGGGTAGTAAGAGAAAGTTAGTATCTAAAGCAACCTTAGGCATTGTCACCAACATGCTAAAATATTTTAAGATGAAACAGAAGTATAACTTCTATGTTTCCTATTGTATAGTGAACTACCCACGGCTAAAGCCGTGGGCTTCCTGAGTCATAGGTGTATCTAGTGTCTCAGCAACTTAATTTTATGACAACTTTATAATCTCCAAATACTATACTGTCTTCATGGATTGGGGGAAGGAATGACCTGAAAAAGAAGATAGATTGGAAGTTTACGAGAGAGAGGGCTGACAGGAAACTATCCAAGTATTATGTTTCATAACTAAATTGGCATGACACTAGTGCTAGACCTCGAACAGGCATCAAATCGGTGTATCCCAACCCTATTTTTTTCAATCCTCTGTATAAGATATTTATGGCAGCATTAACATGCCTATCAAGAACCAACCCACAGTAAGGGCATTT
>BDTY01000088.1 GCA_002897955.1 archaeon BMS3Bbin15 | reverse complement strand
CGAACTGATTAGCTTTTGCCTCTTCATCTGCAAACTATCTAATGACCTTTTGCCTTACCTATCCCTCTATTGCCTATATGAATATATTTTCTTTGAACTTACTTTAAATCTGTATCACTCAAAAAAGCTTGAAAGATGAGAGCAGTACTCTTATCAATCTCCATGTAAACAAATCATCTTTCCATAACAAACCTTGGCACTGCATCTCTGAAGGGGTCAAAGCTTTCGAGATTTTTAACAGGAGTGCATATCATACTAACCTTGGAGTGAAGCGAACCCGGAAGCCTGAGGATTCTCTTTACATCCACAGTTACCTTTGCATCAACCATTCCTGCATTTACCTCCCTGATAGTCTCAAGAAGAGATAAGTAGGTTTTGTTGCTCAGGATTTCTCTGAACTTTCTGAATGAGCCGTTCTCAATGTCTTCAAGGACATCAGGCAGATATTTCAGAAGCCTATGAACCCTATGAACCCTTACAGCAGGCTGGTCAAATTCTTTCATAACATCGGCAGTGAAGAGTGGCAAAATTTTAATTGCCTTCTTAATAAAAAGCTCTGGATAACGTCCCTTTAAATTTTCTTTCTCTGGTACAACATTTCCAGCCACATAATCCAGAAGCTCTGCTCTCTCCTGAGAACTCAGAGTTAAAACCTCTTCATCAAAAACTCTTATATGATAACCCCTGCCAGAGTAAACAAATTTTATGTCTTTAAGAGAGAAAATATCTCTGAGAGTATCACTTATAGACAGAACAAACTCTTTTGCCTCTCCCATACACACCTCGCACACATCTCCCTTTCTGCAGTTGCAGCTTCTGACAGGTAAGTCCTTGGCATCAATATCAAAAACAAGCTCAGCACTGAGCCACCCGCTGCGCTTCTGGGGTTCTTTATAGAAGGCAACACTTGAATAGGCAGCATAAGGCTGGGAGCTTACCATGTGTCCTTCAAATTGGGTGAGTGATACAAAATTCCGATATCTGTCTTTTGGGCCTTCACCATTGTAGTCAAAGGCAAATTCTCTCATAGTAAGACTTCCAGTTATATAATCCGGAAGGTATGAAGCTTTCCACTCCTCAAGGTAGTAAAGCCTTCTCTCCTCCGGTGTGGCTTCTCTAAGGAGCATTTTTACCCCCCTCTTGGAACCTCTTCCTTATATAATATGTTAAAGGGTTTTTCACACTTCTGCAGAGCTTTTCCGGTCTGCATAGTGAAGGCGCCTCTCTCCTGATTTTATCACAATTTGACACAAAGTACCAGGAGCTTTTCTGTGCATCCTCAAGCGTAGGATTAGAAGTTAAGCCAAAGCCAAGGTGATAGTAAACATTCTGTCTCTCCATAGGCTGGTCCTCAAATAAGGGAGGAGAGCAGCGCTCGGCTGCAGCTTCAATAATAGGTATAATCTCATTCTGCACAACTGCAATATCATCAATAAAATCAGATATTCTGGCATCTTTTGTGTTTGAGAAGGGTGCTATTCTTGCATATGATAGAAAAGCTGTAAGAAGAACGGTTATTGCATAGTTTCTTGCCCCTGAACCAATCCCGCTTATGCATAGTTTAATGCAGGGCGGAAAGTGTTCCCCTTTCAGGGGGGCCTGCTTTCCCTGCAGTCCTGCGATTCTTTCAGACCTGGTATCTGACAGTTTGATTAGAACCTTTGCCAGACCTTCAATTCTAGAATCTTTTATATCAAGTTTTGAGTAACTCTCAACTAATTCTCTGGCTTTTTCAGAAAGCCTGTCTAGATAGAGCTCAATAGCCTCTTTCTCATCAAGATAAACGTAACCTTTTTCAATATAAAAATCTGTAAACTTCCTCCTTCTACTTCTTATACCCGGGAGAATCTCCATCCACCTTGCTCTGAACTTTAAGTCTCCCTTTACAGAAGTATCATCCCTCAGCTTCAGCTCCGGTTCCAGAGCTGCACAGAATTCATCATCCGGATAGGGTGAAATTTTAATTTCCTTTTGAATATATTCCCCAATTCTCCTGCTAACAGCCACTCTGAAAACATCAATGGCCATTCTTGACTCAAAGGAAGAGGGGCCTTTCAGGGAGGCAGCAATAAGTATAAGATTTAATGCGATATCTCCAGCTTTTCTTCTTTCTCCCCTTATTATTTCCTCTGCCTCAAGGAAGTATCTTTCAGATAAATCCTTCAGTTCAGCTATATCCTTGTTTACATTTCCGTTAAGAGGGCTCAGAGGTCTCATCAATCTATTCGCTTTCTACCCTTGGAGCGATAAGGAAGCTAAGTCTTATCTCAGGAGCAATAAACTCCAGCTTCAGTGGTATATCATTGCCGAAGTAAACCTTGACACTCTTTGCTATATCACTTGCCTTGACCATGTCCTTCAGATATTCAATGGAAAACATACTGTTACAGGGACTATCAACCCTGAAGGTAATAGCCTTATCCTTATCTACTTTCACCTCAACATTGCCAAGGTCCCCTTTTGCTTCAAGGTAAAGATTATTTTCATCAACCTTGAATATTATATTGTCACTGACAATCTCTGCATCCTTAATTCCTTCAACAAGAACTTTGGGGTCAAGCTCAATCTCAGCAGGAAAATCAAGGATTGGAAGCTTTATCTCTTCTTCGCTTATATCTATGAGTGGTAACTCAAACCGCCTTGTTGAACTGTTCTTTATCTCAATATTCAGGGTTGTTTCATCCTTTGCCGAGAGAGTTATTCTGTCACTACTTCCCGCTCTTTTTAAAATTGTATTGAATCTGTCTAAATCAAGACCAAGAGTCAACTTCTCTTCAACCTTATAATCTGAGAAAGCATCCTTTGTAATCTGCAGGTCAACAAAAGCCACATGCGCAGGGTCCATGGCCCTGAGCGTCATGCCTTCTTTACTCACAATTATACCTGCTTCATCTATAATGTTTGAAATAGCATCAATGCTTGATTTTAAAACCTTTATTTCTTCAAGTACTGCTCGCATAATCTAACCTCCTTTTTCCTCTATATACCTGACCTGTTTTAATAGGGCCGGATCCAGCCCATGCATATTCTGAACAATCTCGGCATCTATCCAGAGTTTTTCATCATCCTTAATAACCTTTCCTATTATCCTTATCAGCCTCCCCTCTTCTATTATATCAAAATCTCCCTTTCTGGAAAAGAATACATCAGCTCTCCCTGTACTGTCATCTATAGTCGCAGAGTAGTTCCCGGGGTCTCTATCCACAACAATCCCTGTTACTCTTACTCTATAATCCTCTTCTTTTATACCCTCAATTCCCCTTTCAACGCCAGGTCTCCTTCTTTTCTTTTCTTCCATTCTATCTCCCCTTAATACTCACTATTTTTTTTCCCCTTGTCATTATTGTCTTACCGGTTCTTGCCACCTCTTTGATACCATAACTTCGCATAAGCTCAATAAAGGCATTTATCTTGCTCTCATCACCAGTAATCTCTATAACCATACTCTCTTTTGCCACATCCACAAATCTTCCCCTGAAGATATTCGCATACTGCACAACTTCAGCTCTTGCAGAGTCTGTTGCAGTGTTAACCTTTATGAGTACGAGCTCCCTGATAACACTCTCATCCTTTTCAATTCCCGAGACCTTTACAACTTCTATGAGTTTGTTGAGCTGTTTTATTACCTGCTCCAGCACTTCTTCCTGCCCTTTAAGTGTCATGGTTATTCTCGATATCCCTGGTTTCTCCGTAGCTCCCACTGATATGCTTTTTATGTTAAAATTCCTCCTGCTCAGCAACCCTGAAACACGCTGCATTACACCCGGCTTATCCTCAACCAGAGCAACAATATAGTGAGTTTTATTCTCCATAAATATCACCTTACTCCATAATATCTTTCAGGCATCTTCCCGGAGGAACCATGGGGAAGATATTGCATTCGTGCTCAATCATGAAGTCAAGAACAACAGGTTTGCCTGCATTGAAAGCTTCTTTGAGGGCTGGCTTTATCTCCTCTGGCTTCTCAACTCTTATCCCCAGGGCACCGAAACCCTCAGCCACCTTCACAAAATCCAGAGTATTGCCAAGGTAAACTGAAGAGTAGCGCCTGTCATAGAAGAGTTCCTGCCACTGCCTTACCATGCCAAGGTAGTGGTTGTCAAAAACTCCGACAACCACATTTATATTGTTCTCCACAACAGTGGCAAGCTCCTGTATATTCATAAGAAAACTCCCGTCGCCCGCTATATCGATAACATTGACATCTGGCTTTGCAACCTTGGCTCCCATGGCCGCAGGAAAACCAAAGCCCATTGTACCCAGACCGCCCGAGCTTATAAAACTCCTTGGTTTGCTTCTGCCCATATAGTGATGTGCCCACATCTGACACTGCCCCACTTCAGTTGTGACTATATCATCCTCACCAAGAAAATCCATTATCTCCTTTATAACTCTGTGAGGCTTCAGAGGCACATCATCATAATCCATTTTTGGTGAAAACTCTTTTTTCCATATCTTTATTTTCTCCTGCCATGCCCTGCTCTTCTCCGACTCCATAATCTTTCTCAGTACTCTAATTAGCTCCTTAAGTACTGTCTTTGCATCTCCCACAACAGGAATATCAACAGATACATTCTTTCCTATCTCGGCAGGGTCAATATCAATATGTATAATCTTTGCATCAGGAGCGAAGCAGCTTACCACCCCTGTGCTCCTATCACTGAAGCGCATGCCTATTGAAATTAAAACATCACTGTCAGTTACTGCATAATTGGCAACCTTTCTTCCATGCATTCCCAGAACACCAAGGGCGAGGGGGTCCATCTCAGGAAAGCTACCTTTACCCATAAGTGTTGTTGTTACTGGTGCACCTATGAGCCGTGCAAGCTCCATAAGTTCTTCAGAGGCTTCTGAAATTATAACTCCTCCACCTGCGATTATGACTGGCCTCTCAGCCTCGAGAATTAACTTTGCAGCCTCTTTAATCTGCCTGGGATGACCTTTGAGTGTTGGCTTATAACCCTTCAGTTCCAGCTTAACGTTGAAATCAATCTCATCCTCAATCTCCTGAATATCTTTGGGTATGTCGATAAGCACAGGCCCCGGTCTGCCTGTCTTTGCAATATAAAAGGATGATTTTATAACCTCGGGTATTTCGGCAACACTTCTAAGCTGGAAGCTCTGCTTTGTTACAGGCATTGTTATTCCAATAATATCTGTTTCCTGAAATGCATCTTTGCCTATGAAGGCTCTTGGCACCTGCCCTGTGATAGCTACTATGGGCGAGGAATCCATATATGCATTGGCTATACCAGTTGTAAGATTTGTAGCACCAGGTCCAGAGGTGGCACTGCATACCCCCACCTTTCCACTTGCTCTTGCATAACCATCAGCAGCATGGGCTGCACCCTGTTCATGCCTGGTTAAGATATGATTCATACTTGAATCATAGAGGGCATCATAAAGAGGGATACTCTGCCCCCCCGGTATACCAAAGATGACTTCAACACCTTCCTTTTCAAGACCTGAAACTATGGCTCTGGCACCTGACATTTTCATAAACAACACCTTCTGAGAAGAATGATAACTGAATAATTGTGATAACTATCAAGGGCAAGATTTTATATCTATCCGAGATTATTTAAACTTAATGACCTTTAAAGCCTTTGTTGTTGACCTGGATGGTGTAATCTATATAGGTGATAGACTTCTACCAGGTGCAAGGGAGAAGATTGAGAAGCTAAGAAGGCAGGGCAGGGTTATATTCCTTACCAACAACTCAACAAAGTCAAGGAAAGCCTATGTTGATAAGCTCCTTGGTCTTGGAATTGATGTGTCAGAGTATGATATCTTCACCTCGGGTTATGCCTCAGCTCTTTACATAAAGGAGAAGCTTGGCATAGCAAGGGTTTTTGTTGTCGGTGAGGAGGGCTTGAAGAAAGAGTTAGAGGCGATGGGGCATGAAATCTGCTTTAGAGACTGCAATGTTGTTATTACAGGTCTTGACAGGGATTTCAATTACTCAAAAATGGCCATGGCTTCCCGCTTTATCAGAGAAGGTGCGGAGTTTATAGCAACAAGTCCTGATGCAACTTTCATAACTGATAGAGGGCTTATGCCAGGTGGCGGTGCTATTGTTAAGGCTATTGAGGTGGCCTCGGGAAGGAATGCCACTGTTGTGGGAAAACCCTCAAAGATAATAGGAAAGCTTATTATGAAAGAACTCGGGGTTAAGCCAGATGAGATCCTTCTAATAGGAGACAGACTTGAGACTGATATTGCCTTCGGAAAGGCAATGGGAATGAAGACTGCTCTTGTGCTCACAGGAGTTACAACAGAAGAGGAAGTTAAAAATAGCAAAATAAAGCCTGATTTTGTTCTGGACAGGCTTTAATGGAATATACAGACCAGAATCTTCAGCAAGAGCAGGCCTGAGAATGGCATTGTTTAATGCATCAACAACCTTGTCCTCACTTTTCTCTGCCTGAATCTCTTTGAAATCAGGCTTGACTATGAATAGACCTATTTCATAGCGGCTGAAAATTTCATCCGCCACTCTGAATTTGAATCTATTGTTGGTATAGAAGAATAGCTTCATAGAAGTCCTGCTTTCATATACATTGCCAGCCCTGAGAGAACAGCAATAATATAAAAGAAGATTCCAAGGCTACCCAGAACAATGTGAACTATTTCAGTCTTCTTTATACCATTTTCGAAGAGAACCTTTCTTTTAATAAAGCCAAGTACAATAGCTATACTGAGAAGTAGGGTTGAGAGAGTTATTGAAATTACATGAGGTATCAAAAAGCCTGAGTTTTTGACAGCTTCTTTTGCACCAGGTATTGAGGATATTGTTTTACTCTCAAAACCAAAATAAATGAAAAGAGCAATCAGGAATAGAGCATAAGCAGAGTAAGTTGCAATTCTGTGTCTGCTTTTTTCTTTTGACATCTTACCCCTTGCCACAGCATATCCCTCATATCCTGCATAGATAAAAAGCACCATAGCAATGGTCAGAATGTAGGCATGATACAGCATTTTGCCACCTGTAGGATATTTCTCCAGCCTTTCTTATATAGTTTTCTAAAGGTTTTTTAGAACAAACCAGAGACGCTAGTTTTATTAAGTAATTTCAAGCATCTTAAAATCCATGTTATATTAGAGGTTTATACCACATAATATCCTTCTTTTCAAGTATGAAATTCATAATTTCCTATATGACCTCAGGACCCTCTCAGCAAGGCGTCTGTAAGCCCTACAAAAATCTTCTTTCAATCCCACAATGGTCTGATTTTAGCATATCATTTTCACCATTTGGAACTCTTTAATTCTGCCGGTATTTGCTTCCAACGTATAAAGATTATCATCCAGCAGATAACGGCAAATATAGGGACAAATAGTTGTCCTGACACACCAATAAATCCAAATACGTGACCAATAACAAAAGACCCAACAAAGCCAAAGCCTATCATACCTACTATTTCTCCAAATCGTCGTTTTGTATATATTGTTGAAATAGCATAACCCATCATCCAAGCTGGGAGTAATGAACCCAGAATCCATCTATATTTTTTATATGGTGGCACTATTCCTTACCTCCTTTTATCTTTTCACCATCTTTTTTATCCACTTCTTACCATCCTGATATCTTGTCCATAGCAACCACAATGCTATAATAATTACTTTCAATCCCACAATAGTCTGATTTCAGCTTTAAGTATCATTTTTACTGTAGGATAGAGTTTTTTTGGTTTAATTATTTTGATTGTTTCATCTATATTATCATCTCCTTATTTTATATTCCTTTCCATAATGCTATGATTCCTGCTATTACCATAAAAATACTTATTATTATCCATAGTGGAAACACTATATAACTGATAATTCCAAAAATTATACTTACTAAACTTCCGATTTTTCTTGTTTTCTTAAAAGCCAATAATAACAGGGGTATAACTCCAAAAAATACCCCTAATATTGTTATAAATCCCATAAATAGACCAACTAGGCCACTCATTGCATGTTTATATGTTGTAATACTAGGAATAATGAATATAATACATCCTAAGAGAAACTGAATTATCATTCCTGTTAAAATTATATACCAACTTCTAAACCTTCTAAACCAATTTCCTATTCTTTTCATAGTATTTTTCCTCTTCCTTATCATATTTCTGTATAACTTTTCTCTTTTTTAACCCAACTCTGACAGTTAAAAATAATTAGGTGTCCTTAGTTCAGTTTATTTTATGCACAAAAAACATCCCTAAGAACAATTAACATTACGCCGAATGAGAATATATCTTTTCCGATTGGTACCATCCTCACGGTAAAGATATATTATAAAAACCTGAACCTGAAAAGGCCTTATAATATTAAAAAAAAGAAATAGATTAGTGCGACTCACCCAGTGGGTGGTGATTTCTGTCTGAAAGAAAGAAGGGTGCAATGAGGGTTAGAAAAAACTAAAAGTTTACATCTAGCCCTTAGTTTTACCCTGTTGAATTCCTTTATCTAAAAAAAGAAAGGGAGGGTAAAAAGAAGGAGGAGTAAGATTCAAAATCTGATTGTATGAGTATAATAATTTTATATAAAAGGAATCTTCCATTTTCAAAATAAGGATATGGATTATATACAATATCACCTTCTGACTAACTAAAGAGAACCTTCTCCTTTGTTTTCACTGCTTTAGCGGGAGTAGTTTACTATTTGCAATTTTTGAATCACTTAATAGAAGAAAAAGAGGGGCTTTTTTCATGTAAAGAGAATATGAATGTTTTTCCAGATATCTTCTTATCTATAAATTTTTTACTGGCTAATAACAATAAATCAGTTCTTGCAGTTTGATAAACAACTTGATATGTTTCAGATATTTCTTTAATTGTAAATATTTTATTAGGGTTTTTCATAAATTCTTCAAGTATCATAGCCTGTCTTAAATTTAAATCAGGGTTCTCATGTATTACTTTTTTAGTCTCTTCCTGTTCTGTTTGTTTTTTCTTGATATAATCCATTAAATCATCTAAAGATTCATCTATGCATTTAATATTGTACTTTATAAAATAAGTTAAATCCATTTCGTCATATTCACTATATAAATATGCCAGGTCATATTCTTTTCTTGAATGAACAATTCTTCTTGAGAGAGACATATATTCAAAAAGCCAGTATCCTTGAGATAAGATATACCAATAAAAAATGCTCCTCGCAGTTCTTCCGTTTCCATCATTAAATGGATGAATATACCCTATTAAAAAATGCAAGACAATTCCTTTTATTATTGGATGAATAAATCTTTCAGAATTATTATTTGCAAATTTACATAATTCTTCTATCAAATGAGGTATTTCTTTATAATCAGGAGGAATATGTGCAATAATTTCATGAATATTATTATAACCTACAACAATCTCATTGTTATCTCGAAAAGCCCCTTCATCATCAGGGTCTTCGAGCGTATCTTTAGTTACTTTTTTTTGAATTTCCAATAAAATTTCAGGTGTCAATTTTTTGTTTTTAATACTAATAATATAATGCATTGTTTCATAATTATTTACAATCATCTTTTCAGATTTAGTTCTGGGCTTTCTTTTTTCTCTTAGCATGGATTTTGCAGTTTTTCTTGTTGTTGAAGCACCTTCAATAATACTGGATGCTATAGCTTCTTCCATTAGAGAACTAATCATATACTTCTTTTGTAAACCCAACGTTTTACTTTGTATTTCAATATTTCCCGCTAAAAATTTATCAAAACGGTGTAGTTTTCTGCTAAAATCTGTAATTATAGAATATTTAATTTCTATTGAATCAAACATTAAAGTTTCATACTTGTCAAGACGTAACCATTTCATGAAAGTCCAGATATATTTTTTATCAGATTCGTCCTTTACTCTATATTTTAGTTCAGACCAGTAAAGATACCTTATATTGAACTCAACTATTTGCTTAAGTAAATCTTTTTCTTCTATTGTCACAACTATCTGTTTAAGCTCTTTTTCAAATATTTCTTTCCAATTTATTGGTTTTTCAGGAAGTTTCATCAAATCAACCTACTAATTTTGTAGTCATTAGTATATTTTAGTATTAACTTATATTTAAACGTATCTACTAATCCAGTAGTTATTAGTAGATTTTAGTAATTGCTATCTTTACATAGTAAAAATATATTAGGAAGTATCTACTAATTTAGTAGTTATTAGTAGGTTTTAATAGTTGCTATATTTCCTCAAACTCCAGAGAAGAGGTGTAAACACCACCGATTAAAGGCTTCTGTCAAACTCATTTTCAGGATAAATTAGCAGAGCAAAGTGTTAAAGTTAGTATCTAGGGAAAAGAGGATTTTATGGCAACTTTGCGGTAATTCGCTAAAGCTGGATTTGTCTGTGAGTTTACACCGTAGAGAAAAAGGTGATTACAGAGATATTTTACGAACTACTGAAATTGGTTTAGGTAGCCAGTTTTACCTCATGTCGCCACTAAACCTCATTGCTGCAGTTTTTTCCTTGTAGTTTTTATGATAGCCGCCTATTATCCTGTGTTTTTGATCATTCCACAGTTTTCTATAATAATAAAAATATTCTGATATCTCCAGTTCTTCACCATAGAGGACTAGATAATCATCCATCATAGATGCTTTTAGCTTAAGCGGCAGAAGCTCAAATATCCTTATATCATAGACCGGTATGGTTTTCCCGATGAAGCTCTTCAAAAGCTCCACGTTTTTGTCACGGTCTTTAATTCTGGTTATCACCGCAACGTCTATATCTGACCCCACCCTTGCCTCTTCTGTTACATAGGAACCATATAGGACCACTTCGTAATCCTTCAAAAATGTGAGGTCTTTCTTGATCTTTTCGAGATTCATTTTAAAAATCCCTCCACAACCTCTACAAAACCATAAAGGGTTTCCCTGACTTCGCCAATCGAACTCAATGCTATCTTATCATATCCTGGCAAGAAGACCCACCTCCTTCAGGGGTGGGATGAATTGCCACATTACAATTTTAAAACTGTATTCCTTTTCCATATTTTACCAATTCCACTTTCTTAACATTGGTGTTAATAATTTTACCTGCTTTGGTTACCAATCTGACCCATTTACCATAACTGAACCCTCCTTTGACTTTACACAGTATTTTCTTATATTTCACTAAGTCATTGGGCTGTAATTCATATCTCTGTCGTCTGATAGAGGGTTT
>BDTY01000087.1 GCA_002897955.1 archaeon BMS3Bbin15 | reverse complement strand
AACCAATTGCTCTTGCTCCTCACAGAACAAGCCCACGTCAGGTTGTGTAAAAACTCAGGTTTGCACGAAAAATAAGTAAAATATACCAGTTAAATCAAAAAAGGGGGTAGAAAATTCACAAAATATATGGTTTTCACACAGTCTGACGTGCTTTAGCCGTGGGTGATTGACCGTCTACTTTGTCGTATCTGTGAACAAGATAGTTCCTCAAACCATTACACTCTTTCAGTTTTACAGAAAGTTCTTCTGTTATGATTCCAGACTCTTTTAGAGATTCTATGTTTGTGTAGTCATCGTCAATTTTTTTCCCCGTGTCTTTTAATACCATTGCTACTAAATCCATTGCTGCCTCTATAGATGTATGAAGCCTATAAAATGCCCCGCTGATTTCCAGATCACCTTTAAGCTTTTCTGGTATGGACTCCATACTACTTACGATAAAATCTATTTTGTCCCTGTATCTGATTATTCTTTTTTCTTTCATATAAATAATAACTTATCTCTCCTTCTTTAAGACCCTTTCGTCACTTGAGCTGATATATTTCCACGACTGAAGAGGCTGTCTGAGAATTCAATATGAATGGTTAAAAAGGTCAAAATGGTAAATATCGGATTGAAAATCCAAAACCCATAAGGTTTAACCCCAACCATATTCAACTTCAGAATATCTTACTAATCTCATTTATTATTGATATATTTATTTCATTTTCCAGTATATTAGACTGTATTTCAGTATATAGAGATATCGTTTTCTACTCTTTCTATTAATCTGTTATACTGATATTTTTATCTTTATAGAACTGCATAAGTATTGAGGATATATACAATATAAAATATATTTTATAATACATCTTATCAGTGTAATATACATGGACATTATTCTGTTTGAACACTCTTTTAGTGACTTTAAACAACGTTTCTATTCCACTTCTGATTTTTGCGAACCCTTTATCATAATTTAGCGAGTTTTATACAGTCTTCGCTACTATCATTCTTATATCTTCAATTAAGACTTGAGCTAACTTTGTTGACTTATTCCCAAATAACTCCAATTTAATCTGCATAGTTCCTGTTATTTTCCAGAATTTGTCCAGATTAATATTCTTTCTTATTTTAATCACAGGAATTATCCTATACTCCCTAGAAACTTTGAATATGTCGTAGCAGAAGAATCCCGAATCTGCTATCACTGTTTTAATCTTACCTGTTTTCGTTCCGATAGTATTCAACACCATATCTTTCCAGATGTCAATTTTTTTAGCATGTTTAGAGTAAAAATTTACCTCTACTAAGCTGAAATTCGATATATTCACAAGAACTGCGCATATCACACCTGCAACAGTACCTTCACCAGGTTTATAGAGGAATTCCACATCAAATTTGCCTGATTTTATCTTTGCGGCGTTCTTAAGTTTTCTAAGGTCAACTTCTAAGATAAAAGTGTCAAGCACATACATCTCATCTATTTTTCCTAGTAGATTCCTCTTTATGAAACGGTCAAAATAACGGCGATAGTTTTTCCTTTTCTGTCGAAAACGATTATAAACTCCGTAGCTATTAAGATATTTCAGAAGTAAACCCTTCCTGATTCTCATATCTAAACGATAAAGTAGATAGAAAGCCTGCGGCGGCATGTTCTACAGGAGTGACATGAAGGATTCGATAAGTAAAAACTCAATGAATTCCCTGTCAACCTGAGATTTTTACCAGAGATGATCAAAGGTAACTTTGAACGTAATACAGAAATAAAATTAATAGATAAATCAAAAACAAACTATTATCATAACCATCTACTATACCTTTATTATAATCAGTATAAAATATGGATATAAATTGTAATTTATGACATCTAAATGTATCTATTGGATTTTACGATAAAGGATAGGTATTGTTTGAATTTAAGAGGTGTTGTCAAAATACAGTGTTTATGCTACCATGGTTAGAGTTAAAAGAGATAAAATGACAGGTAGAACAGATTTGAGGGGAAGAGATTGTGGTTGGGGTTAAAAGAATATAACTCACTATTTTTGAGAATACCTCAGTAATTATTAGGTATTATGTAAAAATAGGGGATATGACAATAAAAAATCTTTTCAGGCAATCATGACCTTAGTTATAAACCGCCTTGCAACCCAAAATTTTAATACCTATATTATCTATTTTCATAAAGATGCAGGTAAAAATAGGTTTTGAGATTCATCAGCAGCTGGCAACAAAAAAGCTCTTCTGTTCGTGCCCGGGTGAGCTTACAGATGCAGAGCCCGATGCCATAGTGGCAAGAAGGTTGAGACCGACTCAGAGCGAGCTTGGAGAAATTGATAGGGCAGCTTTAGATGAATACATCAAGAAAAAGTACTATGAATATGAAGTTAATAACAGCCATGCATGTCTGGTGGAGCTTGATGAAGAGCCCCCTCACGAGCCCACTGAAAAGGCGGTGGATTCTACCATCGAGATAGCTTTACTTCTAAAAGCTCAGGTTGTTGACGAAATCCACTTCATGCGTAAGCTTGTTATAGACGGCTCCAACACATCTGGTTTCCAGAGGACTGCCATTATTGCCTTCGACGGCTATATTGATACATCTCAAGGTAAAGTAAGGATTCCCATCATCTGTCTTGAAGAGGAGGCTGCAAGAAAAATAAAGCAGGAAGGAAACAAGGTTGTATATCGTCTTGACAGACTAGGAATACCTCTTGTGGAAATTACAACTGCACCTGATATAAAAACTCCCGGGCAGGCCATAGAAGCTGCAAAAAAGATTGGAGATATTTTAAGGTCAACAGGTAAGGTGAAGCGAGGTATAGGCACAATAAGGCAGGATGTAAATATAAGCATTGAAGGTGGGGCAAGGGTTGAAATAAAGGGAGTGCAGGATTTAGATTCAATACCCTGGATTATAAAGAATGAGATAGAGAGACAGAAGCTGCTTCTTGATGTGAAAGAAGAAATTGAGAATAGGGTAAAGAAGGATAAGATAAAGCTTGAAATTCGTAATTTAACAGATATATTCAAAAAATCAAATAGTGGTATAATTAAGAAGGCGCTCGGGAATAAAGGCAGAATTCTTGGGATGAGACTGCAGGGCTTTTCTGGTTTGCTCAGAGACAGGCTTGGTCCTGAGCTTGCAGGTTATGCAAGAGTTAAGGCAGGCGTAAGCGGGATATTTCACAGTGATGAGCTTCCTGCCTATGGAATTGAGGCAGAGGAAGTGGAAGAAGTTAGGAGAAATCTCAGCCTTTCTGAAGAGGATGCCTTTGTAATTGTGGCTGAGAGATATGCAAAAGCGAGAAAAGCACTGGAAGCTGTTCATGAAAGAGCACTTCTTGCCTTTGGCGGCATACCAGAAGAGACAAGAATGGCACTTAAGGATAGCTCAAGCAAATATATGCGTCCTTTACCCGGTGCAGCGAGAATGTATCCTGAGACAGACATACCTCCAGTTGTCATAAGTCCTGATAAGCTCCTGTGGACTGAATCGAATCTTCCAGAACTTATTGAGCATAAGGCTAAGAGGCTTGAAGTAGATTATAAACTTAATAATGCTCTTGCAGAGCAGCTTGCAAGGTCTGAGTACTCGGAACTTTTCGAAAGGGTTGTAGCTGGCAATAGAAAATTTGCAGGTTTTGCAGCTTCTGTTCTGCTCTCAACCCTGAAGGAGTTAAGGAGAGAGGGTTTCAGTGTAGCTGCAATACCAGAGGAGAAAATCGAGGAGGTACTCATAGCAGCGGAGAGAGGCGAGCTTGCCAGAGAAGCTGTGGTTGAAGTATTAAAATTCCTCTGCGAGAAACCTGAGAGTAGAATTGAAACAGTAAAAGAAAGTCTTGGTCTTAAAGGCTTTGATGAAGATGAGTTGAGAGAACTGATTAAAAATATTCTGAAGGAGAAAGAAGACTTTATAAGAGAGCATGGAAACGCTGCTGAGAAGCCACTTATGGGTGTTGTTATGAAGCAGGTAAGAGGTAAAGCTGATGGAAAGCTTATAAATAGAATTCTCAGAGAGGAGCTTCTTAAATTTCCGGGTGAATAAATGAGAAATGAAATTAAAAGAGTGCTTTCTGAAATCTCCACACTTTCTCATGGTGAAGTTCTGAATTATTTCAGAAAAGCTTTGAAGAATTCAGGCTTTAAAGTCTATGGCGAGGATTATATCCATGGCATAAGAAGTTATAAGAGTGGCTCTGTAGCTCTGTTCTTCACCTATGTGCCAGAGGAATTTAAAATTGAAGGCGAGCTTGTAAGAGGTGAGGGAGTTTGTTTTAATGGCTCGATTGCAGCCTTTATTGCTATTCTTTCTCACAACTCTCCTCAAAATATTGAGGTGATTATTTCAGATGTTTCAGACAGAAGATTGCCTGAAATTGAATCAAACTCCGCCCTTGTTGTCTACCCCACGGAACTCAAAGTAGCAAATGAGCAGCCAGCTCTGGAAAGGCTAAAAATTGAAATATCGACAGCCGGAGGGAGTTCTGCATATCCCGGGCAGGGAATAAGTTCCCTGTACAGAGCTATTGATGTAACAGAGAGATTGAGACTTCTCGACATTGAAGTGGTGTCTCTTGTGGCAAAGCATAAATATAGTTCTCTTCCCAGTAAGGCAGAGATTATTCTGGATATCTGGAGAAGAGAGATTGGCGAGATGAAAAAGAAGGTTTACAGGGCACTGGCAGGGCTTGATTGCAAATTTGATGTTATTGAGAGTGTTGATAGCTTTTATCTGAATGAGGATGAGGCTGTTGTAACAAAGCTTAAAAAAGCCTTAGGAAAGTACGGGAAGGTAGATATAGTAGAGATAAAAGGTTCTGTAACTCTTGGAAATCTGAATTCGAAAGGAGTGAAAGCTGTGGCTTTTGGACCGGGAAAAGCAGAGATGAATCTGTCGAAAGGAGAAAAAGTAGGAATTAATGAACTTGTTGACTTTGGAAATATACTTAGAGAGTTTTTGAGGAGTTGAGTCGCTTCGCATCCTCTCCTTTTCAAATATGAGGAAGGAGTCACGGAGTAATTATGTGCGGAATCACAGGTTATGTGGGTACAGGCAAAGCTAGTAGATATGTCTTTGAAGGCCTTAAAAAGCTTGAATACAGAGGTTACGACTCCTGTGGCATTGCAGCCATAGATGACATAATCAGAGTAAAAAAAGATACTGGCATGATTGACGAAATAGAGGAAAGGATAGATTTGAGTGAGCTTCCAGGATGCATTGCCATAGGTCATACAAGATGGGCAACCCATGGAGGTGTCACTGTTGAAAATGCTCACCCTCATCTTGACTGCTCCGGCACAATTGCTGTTGTACATAATGGAATTATATCAAACTATAAAGAACTCAGGAAAGAGCTCGAGAAAAAACACAGATTTACTTCTGATACAGACACTGAGGTACTTGTTCATCTCATTGAAGAAAACTATAAACAGAACCTTGAAGAGGCTGTTATCAATACTTTAAAAAGAATCAAAGGGACCTATGCCCTGCTGGTAATCTCTTCAGAAGAGCCTGACAGGATAATAGTTGCAAGAAAGGAGTCCCCTCTGCTCATAGGTCTGGGTGACGGAGGGAATTTTGTAGGCAGTGATGTTTCAGCATTTCTCGCTCATTCAAGAAAAGCAATTCCTCTCGATGACGACGAATATGCTGTAATCACAGGAAATTCCGTTGAAGTAAAGAGTATAATAACTGGCAAGAAGCTGGATAAGGATATTCTTGAAATAGAGCTGACTGAGAAGGCTGCCATGAAAGAAGGTTACCCATATTTCATGCTCAAGGAAATCCATGAACAGCCTTCAACAATAACCTCTGCCCAGAACATATATCCCGAGGAAATCAGGACTGTTGCAGAAGCTATGCAAAAAGCTGAGAAGATTTATTTAACAGGAGCAGGCACAAGCTTACACGCCTGTGAAGTTGCTGAGTACTGGTTTTCAAAAATTGCCGGAAAGCTTGTTGTGGCTGTAGACTCCAGTGAGCTTGAGAACAGGGCTGTTGTGGATAATAAAACCCTTGTAATAGGAGTAACCCAGAGTGGCGAGACCTATGACACTCTTTCTGCCATGCGCTTCGCAAAAAAAATGGGGGCGGAGATTGGCGTTATAGTGAATGTGATAGGCTCCACTGCAACAAGGTTTGCTGAGTATGTTATAATGCAGAGTTCAGGCATGGAGGTATCGGTGGCAGCCACAAAAACCTACACCTCCCAGTTGAGTGTCCTTCTTCGCCTTGCCATAGAGCTGGCAAAGCTCGAAGGGAAAGATGTCAAAGTTATTGAAAAGGAGTTTAGCTCGATTCCGGATAAGATGAGACAGGTGCTCAGTATTGAGGATGAGATAAAAGGTAAGGCTGATAGTTTTTTCAATGTCAGTAACTACCTGTTTATTGGCAAGGGAATAAATACGCCGACCGCAGAAGAGGCTGCTCTTAAACTCAAAGAGATAACATATCTTCATGCCGAAGGAATGAGTGCCGGCCTTCTGAAGCATGGCACTATATCGCTAATAGATGAGAATATGAGTACTATTGCCTTTCTTCCATCTGACAGTGAAAATAGTGCAAAGATGCTCAGCAATATCCAGGAGGTCAGTGCCAGAGATGGCAGGGTGCTTATTATTTCTCAGGGTAAAGTTGATGAAGATGAATTTATTTCTCTTCCCGATACAAGCGAGGTTCTCTCACCCTTTATATTCTCTCCAGTCTTCCAGCTTCTTGCCTATTATGTGGCAGTGAAACTTGGAAGAAATGTGGACAAGCCAAGAGCTCTTGCAAAAAGCGTAACCGTGGAATAACAGGGTTATAAGGTTTTACAATTGAAAGTTTTAATAAAGGAAGGGTATATATAAACTCATGGACACAACGCCAATGATGGAGCAATGGCACAGATTCAAGAAGCTTCACCCCGATGCCATACTATTCTTCAGAGCCGGTGACTTCTATGAAATGTTTTTTGAAGATGCAAAGTTAGCTTCCAGAGAACTGGGAATAACTCTCACCACCAGAGGCAGGGAGATGGGCAAAGATATTCCTCTTGCAGGCATACCATATCATGCTCTTGACCCCTATCTGGCCAAACTTGTAAAAAAAGGCTACAAGATAGCCATCTGCGAACAGGTTGAAGACCCAAAGAAGACAAAAAAGCTTGTCAGGAGAGATGTTGTAAGAGTTGTGACTCCAGGCACACTGATGGAAGATAATCTCCTTGAGGAAAAGAGTAGCAATTATCTCGCTGCGATTTCACATAACAGAGGGGGCTATGGATTGGCTGTTGTGGAACTCTCCACAGGTGAATTTCTTGTGACAGAATTTACAGCAGAGAAGGCAAAGGAGAAGCTTCTTGATGAAATTGCTCTACAAAAACCTGCTGAAGTTATTATGGAGGAGAGCTTATTTGAATCTCTTGAAGGTGAAATTAAAAGTTATGGGGCAAGTGTAACTCCTTACAGAGACGAAGCCTTTCTTCATTCTCTTGCCTCCAGAGCAATCCAGGAACACTTTAAAATCAATGATGTCAGGGGTCTGGGACTGGAGGAAAAGAGTCTTGCTATAAGTGCGGCTGGTGCAGCCCTCTCCTACCTGAAAGAAACCCAGAGAGCAACTCTTGAGCATATCTCCAGTATCAGACTATATTCGCAGGAGGAGTATTTGATAATAGACAGCATAACCGAGCATAATCTCGAGCTCATAAGAAACCTCAGAGATGGTTCAAAAAAGGGAACCCTTCTGGAAGTTCTTGACAACACCTCAACCCCAATGGGGGGAAGGCTTCTAAGGAAATGGATTTTACGCCCTCTAAAGAATGTAGAGGAAATAAAGAGGCGCCTCGAAGCTGTTGAAGAGCTATACACAAAAAGCTTTGAGAGAGAAAAGATTGAGGAGAGGCTCGGAGATATAAGGGATTTGGAGAGAATAATAGCCAGAGTGAGCTATGGGAGTGCCAATGCCAGAGACCTTCTTGCCCTGAATAACTCGCTGTCTTCTCTCCCTGAGATAAAAAATGCATTCGAGAGCTTAAGCTCAGATTTAATTAAAGAATTAGCCGGTAATATTAACCCTCCTGAAGAACTCACCACCCTACTGGAAAAAGCGCTTGAGGATAATCCCCCTGCCACAGTCAGAGAAGGAGGAATGATAAAAGAGGGCTTCAGCGTTGAACTGGATGAGCTTAAAAAAGCTGTATTTGATGGAAAGGAATGGATAACAAAGCTGGAGGAAAGGGAGAAAAGACGCACTGGAATATCCTCTCTTAAGGTTGGCTACAACTCTGTTTTTGGCTATTATATCAATGTAACAAAATCAAATTTGAAGTCTGTTCCGGAAAATTACATCAGAAAGCAGACCCTGGCAAATGCTGAGCGTTTTATTATACCAGAGCTTAAGGAGAAGGAGGCTCTTATTTTAGGCTCAGAGGAAAAAATTAAGGAGATGGAATATTCTTTATTCCAGAAGCTCCGGGAAGCCTGTGCAGAAAAGACAGAAAATATTCAGGCTATAGCAAAGAGCATAGCCGGGCTGGATGTGCTTGTTTCTCTGGCGAGAGTAGCCTATGAAAACTCTTATGTCAGGCCTGAAGTAAGTGATGGTGATGAAATTATAATCGAAGAGGGCAGGCACCCCACAGTGGAAAAAACACTCAACAATTTTATAGCCAATGACACGAAGCTGAGCAGAAATGAAAGACATCTTATAATAACGGGGCCAAATATGGCGGGAAAGAGCACATACCTGAGACAGGTTGCTCTTATAGTACTTCTTGCTCAGATGGGTAGCTTTGTTCCAGCCTTGAAAGCTGAGATAAGCGTTGTAGACAGGATATTCACAAGGGTGGGAGCGAGTGATGACCTGGCTTCAGGGAGGAGCACCTTCATGGTGGAGATGCAGGAAACAGCCAATATCCTGAATAACGCCACAGGTAACAGTCTCGTTATTCTCGATGAAATCGGAAGAGGCACAAGCACATTTGATGGTCTCAGTATTGCCTGGGCTGTGGCAGAGTACCTCAATGAAAGAATAAAATGTAAAGTTCTCTTTGCTACACACTATCATCACCTAGCTGAGCTGGAAAAAGTCCAGAGTGGTGTCAAAAACTACTATATTGAAGTTAAGGAGACTGAAAATGATATAATCTTTCTCAGAAGAGTAAGAGAAGGAAGTGCTGACAGGAGCTATGGAATTCAGGTGGCAAGGCTGGCTGGATTGCCACGGGAAGTTATTGATAATGCTTTCACTGTACTGAAAAGGATTGAAGAGGAAGAAGTGGTGGATGAGAAGCTTATAGCAAAACGCCTGAGAAGAAAAAAGCTGGAAAAGGTGCTGGGGGATAGCGGACAGAAAACTCTATTCGACATTAGTATGCCAAGTAAGGTTGAAGAGGAACTTGGAACTATAGATGTTAACAGGCTGAGTCCTCTGGAGGCTCTTAATAAACTTGCTGAACTTGTCGAATCTGTCAGGAGAAAAAAATGAAAGTCAGAAAGCTTCCTCCAGGGCTGGTAAGCAGAATAGCTGCGGGTGAGGTAGTAGAGCGTCCTGCCAGCATATTAAAGGAGCTTATTGAGAACAGTCTGGATGCTGGAGCAGACAGAATTTATATTGAGATTCGGAAGGCTGGAAAAGTTTTAATAAAGGTTAAGGACAATGGCTCTGGAATGAGCAGGGAAGAGGCTATTCTTTCCCTTGAGAGACATGCTACAAGTAAAATATACAGCGATAGTGACTTTTATTCTGTATCAACCTTTGGCTTCAGAGGGGAGGCTCTACCAAGTATGGCCGCTGTGTCAAGATTAAGAATGCTAACAAAAAGTAATGAAAGTTCTGCAGGAACCGAAGTCAGAGTTGAGAGTGGAGAAGTTCTTGAAACAAAGCCGGTGGCATGTACAACAGGCACAACAATTGAAGTAAGAGAGCTTTTCTTCAATACCCCCGCAAGAAGGAAGTTTTTGAAGTCTGATGCACATGAAAATGCTGCTATGAAGGAGGTAATTTCGAGGTTTCTCCTTGCCTTTCCTGAAGTACACTTTGAGGTTGTTACAGATGGGAAGAAGAAAGTATTCCCTCCAGAAAGTCTTGAGGTTAGGATAAGGAAGCTATTCAATGAGGAAAATATCCTAGAAGTCAATTACAGGGGAAATATCGAGATAACAGGTTTTATTCAGAAGCCCGGAAGCTCAAGAGTAGGCAGACAGCAATACTTTTTTGTCAACAGAAGATTTATAAAAAATAGGTTTCTAACAGCTGCACTGTATGAAGCATATAGAGCAATGCTGCCAAAGCACAGGCATCCTCTTGCACTGCTCTTTATTAACATATCGCCTGAGGAAATAGATGTTAATGTACACCCGACAAAAATTGAGGTTAGATTCAGGCAGGAAAATGAGGTTTTGAAAGAGCTTGTCGAGGCTATCAGGAAAGCTCTATATCCTCCTCGGGCAGATAGTAAAATAATTACACAGGTTACAAGAACAATTGAAAATTTTTCATCTATCGGCAAGATTAATACAGGAAAGCCAGAAGTAAATGAGGATAAAGCTAAATATTCGCCAGAGAAAAACCTTGAAGACAATATTCTCAGAGGAATAAAGCCTCTTGCCCAGCTTTTCAATACCTATATTCTTGCTGAGCATTCTCTTGGTCTTGTGATGATTGACCAGCATGCTGCCCATGAAAGGGTACTCTATGAGAAATTTCTGAAGAAATACTCAGCCGGTAAGATAGAAAAGCAGAGGCTTTTAAAGCCTGAGGTTATACAGCTTACACCTGAGGAAAGTGCGGCAATGCTTGAAAATATTGAATTTCTTGAAAATATAGGCTTTGAGATTGAAGACTTTGGGGGAGAGAGTGTAATCATAAGAACAGTTCCACTTTTTATTGGAAAAATGGAAAATTTTAAAGAATTTATTGTGGAGATTGCAGATGCAGGGAGAATTTCTGATATTAATAGAAGAAGGGACGAGATGATTTACAGGGTGGCATGCACAGGGGCAGTGAAAGCCGGGGATTTTATGCTGGATGAGGAGATGAAGGTTTTGATAGAGAAGCTCAGAAGGGCAGATAATCCCAGAACATGCCCCCACGGAAGGCCAACCTATATAATTCTTGAAAAAAGAGATATAGAGAGAAAATTCAGAAGATAGCTATGCAAAAAGTGCTATGGCCTTTCCTATGCCCTCTAGGACAAGCTGCACAGCTATGGCGGATAGCAGAAGGCCCATAATTCTCATTATTACTGTCGTGCCGGTTTTCCCCAGTATACCGAAAATCTCATGGGAAAAGTAGAGAATAACGTAAGAGAGTGCAAATACCAGTAATATTGCCACAAGGAATATAAACTTCTCCTCGATGGTTTGAGCTGTGCTGTATACAACTATTCCTGTTGTTATGGCACCTGGTCCTGTTAACAGTGGCACAGCCATAGGAGTTATTGCAATATCTTCCCTGTCTTCTTCCTCTTCTCCAGACGAGACTTCTGTTCTGGTGCGTCTACCGAATATCATCTCCAGGGATATAATAAAGAGTAATATTCCACCTGCTACTTTGAAAGAAAACATTTTAATTCCAAAAGCCTCAAAGGCGTAGTTTCCAAAAAAGGAGAAGAGTATGAGTATAATTGTGGCTACAACAACCGCCTTTCTGATTATTGCTCTGTATTCCTTCTCATTTGTTCCTTCAGCCACATGGAGAAAAAAGGGAATACTTGCAAGAGGGTCAATTATTATAAAGAATGCAATAAAGGTATAGAGAAAAAAGTTAAAATCCATAGGGATAGGTGAATCAGTAACATGGTCAATCACCATCCATTAAAATGGGTGGCTTGTTTCGTGAGGGACAAGAGCAATTGGTTGATTAGGAGGCATTAGAAAGATGCAGCAGTTATTGGTAGAGTTAACGAACGCACCAGGGGATGCTCCTCAAGTCCCCTGCTCTGTAAGTGAGGCATTAAACAGAGAGGAAACTCAGTGTGCCTCGCAAAGTACTGGCCAATAACAGCTCCGATGAGGACCAACTCTCTGGCAAGAGTGGACAGGACTTGAGAGTTCCTGTCTTAAACATGCGTGGAAAACCTCTGATGCCTACAACACCAAGAAATGCAAGAGTTTTACTGAAACAAGAAAAGGCAAGAGTAGTTCAGCGAAGCCCATTTACCATACAGCTAAACTATCCAACAGGAGAAGCAAAACAGGATATAACTTTGGGTATAGATGCAGGGTACTCAGCAATAGGCTTCAGTGCAGTAACAGATAAGAAAAAACTGATATGTGGTGAGTTAACCTTGAGAAAAAGAATATCAAAACTATTAGAACAGAGGAGAACCTACAGAAGAACAAGGAGAGCAAAACTATGGCATAGAAAGCCAAGATTCAATAATCGCAGCAGACCAAACGGCTGGTTAGCGCCCAGTATTCAGCACAAATTTGATACACATCTAAGACTGATTGAGAAGCTGAAGAAAATACTGCCTGTAACAAAAATCACAGTGGAAGTATCGAGTTTTGATACTCAGAAAATGCAAAATCCAGAAATTAAAGGAGTAGAATACCAGCATGGAGAGTTACAGGGTTATGAAGTTAGAGAATATCTGCTGGAGAAATGGGGGCATAAATGTGCCTATTGTGGAAAGAGTAATGTACCTCTGGAGATTGAACATATTATACCCAAAATCCGAGGCGGGACAGATAGAGTTTTCAATCTTACTATAGCCTGTCATAAATGCAATCAGAAGAAAGGTGACAGGACAGCAGAAGAGTTTGGTTATCCAGAAATTCAGAAGAAAGCAAAGCAAACACTGAAATCAACTGCGTTTATGAATATCGTCAGATGGAGACTGGCGAATACACTCAACTGTGCCTGGACGTATGGTTATATTACAAAACATAACAGAATAAAATTAGGCTTAGAAAAGAGCCATGTAAATGATGCTTTTGTAATTACTGGCGGAACAACCCAGGAAAGAGCAGTACCATATATGGTCACACAAACCAGACGAAATAACAGGAGCATTCAGACAAACAGAAAAGGTTTTAAGCCATCTATAAGAAAACAGAGGTATAAATTACAGCCCAATGATTTGGTGAAATATAGGAAAATATTATGCAGAGTAAAGGGAGTATTCAATTATGGTAAATGGGTTAGACTATCAACTCAGAAAGGTAAAATAATTAATACAAACATTAAGAAAGTGGAGCTGGTAAAATATGGAGGAGGACTACAATTCCAATTCTAAACGGGCAATTCATCCCACCCTTAAAAGAGGTGGGTTTTCTTGCAAAAAAAACTATAAAGCTTCCTGATAGATAAAAAATCTCTAAGGAAAACCTTTAAAAAATTATACTGAAAAGATAATAAGAGATGGAGAGCTAATTGTGTGGAATTTTGCAGACTATTAAGGTGAATTATGAGGGAGAGTCGATGGTGTTGAGTGTGCTTTCAAGTTTTCACCCTACTTTCCGGAAAAACGTTTTTTGCTAAAACTACAACCACAGTAGTTCTGTCTGTAAAGCCTGAGCTTCTTACTCCATTCAATACTCTCTTTGAAGCCATCCTTTTTCTTGAAATCTGACTCGAGATATGTAATTCCGTACTTCTCGGCCAGAGCTTTTCCTATGGCATTAATTTTCTCTGCTTTCTTGTGGGGACTTATGGTTAAAGTTGTTGCAAAGCCATCGTATCCAAGTTTTTTCGCAAGTTTTGCAGTCATTTCAAGCCTGAGTCTGTAGCAGACCCAGCATCTCCTTTCTCCCTCGGGCTCCTGTTCGAGTCCTTCCACAGCTTTTTTCCATTTATCAACACCATAGTCCAGCTCTAAAAAATCGAAATCCCATAGTCTTGATAACTTTTCAACTTCTCTGCGCCTTTTCTCATATTCGTCCTTTTCGTCTATATTTGGATTATAAAATAAGCAGGTCAGCTCGTGCTCATCCTTCAACCTCTGATAGGGTGTTGTGGTATCGGGGGCACAGCAGGCATGGAGAAGAAGCTTCATAATAATCTGAGCAAGTATTCCTTGCGTTTTGGTAGCCCTTTTCACCTCGTTAATTTTTTGGTTATAACCACAATAAACATATTGATTCCGTAGATTTAGAGAGTAGTTTTCATAACTTCTGAGTCTGAGCTGAAGCTGAGGTAGTTTTAAAGGGAAGATAAAACAAGTATTAAATCATATAAATAAACAGTTAGTATCGTGATGGTTATGAGTAAAATAGAGGATAAGTTCAATGAGCTGGAGGAAAAAAAAGAGGGAGCTCTCATTGGTTACCTGACTCTTGGGGATCCAAATATTGAAGATTCAAAGGAACTTGTAAAGGCTCTCAGCAGGCATGTTGATATTATGGAGCTTGGCATACCTTTCTCAGACCCTATAGCGGACGGGCCAACCATTCAGGCTGCCATAGAGAGAGCTCTTAAAGCAGGTATAAATACAGACAGATGCTTTGAGATTGTTGAGAAGCTGAGAACAGAAGGAGTAAAGGTACCTTTTGTATTTATGACCTACTATAATATAGTGCTCCAGTATGGCGAGGAGAGATTTGTAAAACGCTGTTCTGGGTCAGGTGTGGATGGAATTCTTGTAAGTGACCTCCCTGTAGAGGAGGCTGGTAGCCTGCTTAAAATCTGTAACAGGTATGGTATTAACTTTATTTTTCTTATAGCTCCCACAACTACAGAAAGAAGAATAGAAAAAATTCTCAAAAAAGCATCCGGGTTTATATATCTTGTGTCTATTCTGGGCACTACCGGAGCGAGAGAAAGTCTGCATAAAGAGACAATAGAAAAAACAAAATGGGCACTTAAATATGTAAAAAACGTTCCACTGGCAGTGGGCTTTGGAATTTCAAAACCCGAGCATGTCATATCTATAATTGAATCAGGTGCCAGAGGAGTAATTGTGGGTTCGGCATTTGTCAAACTTGTGGGACAGAAAGGAATCGCAGCAATGGATGAGCTGGAGAAACTCTCCAGCGAACTTAAAGATGCAACTAGTGTCATGCCAATTTAGTTATGAAACATAATACTTGGATAGTTTCCTGTCAGCCCTCTCTCTCGTAAACTTCCAATCTATCTTCTTTTTCAGGTCATTCCTTCCCCCAATCCCTGAAGACAGTAT
>BDTY01000086.1 GCA_002897955.1 archaeon BMS3Bbin15 | reverse complement strand
AGAAAACCCACAGTTGTCCCTTGTTAAAAGCTTGAAGGTGTGATTACCTTCTTTCAGATAATAGTAGACTATCAGTTTTCTACTCTGCCCGGGAACCGAGGCTGCCAAAGACTCTTTTCCATCCACATATAATGTTAAAAAGTGTGAATAATTGTCCTGATTGTTAACATAAACCGGATATGGCAGCTTTATGTCTTTATTGTTAACATAAGTAGCATAGGTCATGTTTAGAGATGCTAAAGCGAAGACTGCAAAAACAAACAATATTACTAAATGATATTTCTTTAGCATGAATTTATTTAGTTCAGCCTTCTTATATATAGGTTATCATGTTTGATACAGAAAAGCTTGAGGCGGTGCAGAAAAGACTCTCAGAACATGTTATTCTTAAAAATAAACATGTGGAGATAAAAAGGGTTGCTGGAGTCGATGCCAGTTATATTGGTAATTATGCAATTTCTGCTGCTGTGACTGTTGACTTCAAAACTTTAAAGCCTGTGGATAAGGCTTCTGCCATCAGTAAGGTGAAGATGAAGTACATTCCGGGTTTATTTGCCTTTAGAGAACTCCCTGCCCTTATAAAAGCACTCAGGAAACTCACTCTTGATTATGATTTAATCCTTGTCAATGGACATGGGATTGCCCACCCGAGATTCTGCGGTATAGCCTCTCATCTTGGTATTGTCCTTGATAAGCCAGCCGTGGGAATAGCAAAAAGACTTCTCTGTGGCAGGGCTGAGGGAAATAAGATTATATATAAAGATAGGGAAGTTGGTTATATTCTTTCCCGACTATATGTAAGCCCAGGTCATAAAATTTCGCCTGCTGGCGCACTGGAAATTGTGAAGAAATTAAAAACAAATACAATGCCTGAACCCATGATGCTTGCCCATTCATTTGCCGAAGCTGAAAAAGCAAGGCTGAAGAAGATTTTATAATGTTAACTGTGTTATATAAAAATGAATGAGTAGCTACAAAAAAACGGGTAACTACATAGATGTTGAGACATTAATATCCCTTGCCGAAGCCGGAGGATGTGACTCTCTTAGTTTAACCTCCTCCGGGAGGCTCTCTCTGATGCTTGGTGTGAGCCAGCAAAGTGCAGCCAGAAGAATAAAAAAACTTGAGGAGAAAGGCTACATTGAGAGAGAGGTAACAGCCGGAGGGCAGAAGATAAGAATAACGTCAGAAGGGAAGGAAATTCTCAAAATTCTCTATACCCGGCTGAGGAAAATTTTTGAGATATGCGACACTTCAGCCATATTTATTTCGGGTGAAGTGACCTCTGGTATGGGTGAGGGGAAATACTATATTTCTCGCAGTGAATATATGAATCAGTTCAAAGAGAAGCTGGGCTTTGAGCCTTATCCCGGAACTCTGAATATAAGGCTGATAACCGAAGAAGATGTAAAACTGAAGAAGGCTTTATCCGAACTTGAAGGTATAGCTATTGATGGCTTTGTTCATGAAACAAGAACCTTCGGTGATGCCAGATGCTTCAGATGTGAGATTGAAGGCAGGGAATGTGCTGTTATACTCCCTATAAGAACCCACCATACTCTTATAACTCTTGAGGTAATAGCTCCTGAAAAGCTGAGAGACAACCTCCAGCTAAAAGATGGAGATATTATAACATTAAAATTTTTTATTTAGGTGATACTGTGAATGTTGAAGACGCAATAAAGGCTATGAAAAAAGGAGAAATTGTTCAGATATTCGATAGAGATGGCAGAGAGGAGGAAACTGACCTGGTGATAGCTTCCCAGTTTGTTTCTCCGGAGCATATTAGAACTATGAGAAAAGACGGAGGCGGGCTTATCTGCACAGCTATGAGCTACGATATTGCAGAGAGACTCAGCCTGCCTTTCATTACTGATGTTTTTACAAAATCTTCGGAACAATTTCCTGTGTTAAAATCTCTTGAGCCAAATGATATACCCTATGACGAGAAATCCTCCTTCTCAATCACAATAAACCATAGAAAGACTTTCACAGGTATAACTGACAGGGATAGAGCTCTCACCATATCTCAACTTTCAAAACTCCTTCAGAAAGGTGGTGATTTAAGGCGAGAGTTTGGAAAAAATTTCAGGAGCCCGGGACATGTGATTCTTCTTAAAGCTGCCGATGGTTTATTAAAGGCAAGACAGGGGCATACTGAACTCAGTGTAGCTCTCACAGGTCTTGCAGGACTCCAGCCTGTAGCTACGATATGTGAGATGATGGGTGACTCAGGCTATGCCCTGAGCTATGAAGATGCCAGAAGATATGCAAAAAGGAACTCTCTTACATTTATTGAGGGCAGTGAGATAATTGACTACTATCTCAGGGCAGTGGTTGAGAAAACCTTATAAAGCAAAATATATACATCTATTTACTGTTGTCTGATATGGTTAGCTACAGGTGCTCAGCGATATTTAAAAGAGAGAAATCCAGTGTTAAATTTTGTTTTCTATATTTAATAATAGGGTGATATTATGGTAACAGTTCTTGTTGGCGGGCAGTGGGGAGATGAAGGTAAGGGAAAGATTATAAGTTATTTATGCAAGCAGGATAATTATGATGTTATTGCGAGGTCAGGAGTTGGTCCCAATGCGGGGCATACTGTTGTATATCAGGGTAGAAAGTATCCTCTCAGGCTTATTCCCAGTGGCTTTCTGCAGGAGAAGGCAAAACTTTTCATAGGTGCGGGTGTTCTTCTCAACCCGGAGGTTATACTTCGGGAGATAGATACTCTCAGTCTGCATAAGAGAATTGGAATAGACTATAGATGTGGAATTATTGAGCCAGAGCACATAGAAAGGGATAGAAGCTCGGGGCATCTGGCAGGCAAGATTGGAAGCACAGGCACAGGCTGCGGGCCTGCAAATATGGACAGAGCCAAGAGAGTTCTCAAACAGGCGAAGGATGTTGAGGAGTTAAAGCCCTATCTTACTGATGTCCCTGAAGATATAAACAGGGCTGTCGAAGAGGGAAAGAAAGTTCTTGTGGAGAGTTCTCAGGGTTTTGGTCTGAGTCTTTACTATGGCACCTATCCCTATGTGACTTCAAAGGATACAACAGCGAGTATGGCTCTTGTGGATGTGGGCATAGGGCCAAGAAGGGTTAAGGATGTGATTGTTGTTTTCAAGACTTTTCCCACAAGAGTGGGAGAAGGTCCTTTTCCGACTGAGATGAGCGAGGAAGAAGCTGAGAGGCTTGGTATAGTTGAATATGGTACTGTTACAGGGAGAAGAAGAAGAGTCGGCCACTTTGATTTTGAGCTTGCAAGATATGCTGCTATGATTAACTCTGCAAGCCAGATAGCTTTAACCTGTGTGGATTATTTCGGAGAGGAGAATAAAGGTGTGAGGAGCCTTGATGAATTAACCAGAGAGGCGAGAGAGTTTGTTGAGACTGTTGAGAAAAAGGTTAAGGTACCTGTAACCATAATATCCACAGGCCCGGATTTGGAGGATACAATAAATCTCAGAGAGGAAAAGGTATGACAAAGTTTATTATTGTAACAGGTGGTGTTTTATCAGGCTTGGGAAAAGGTGTTACTTCAGCAGCTCTGGACTTGCTTCTCAAGAGCAAGGGCGTAGCAGTGGATATATGTAAAGTTGACCCTTATCTTAATGTTGACCCCGGGCTGATGAATCCTTATCAACATGGCGAGGTCTGGGTCACCAAAGATGGTTATGAAGCTGACCTTGATTTCGGGCACTACGAACGCTTTCTTGATGTGGAGATTACAAGAGACCACAATATCACAACTGGCAGGGTTTACCTTTCTGTTCTTGAGAAGGAGAGGAAGGGAGAATATCTGGGGCAGACTGTCCAGGTTATACCTCATATTACTGATGAAATAAAAAAGCAGCTTCAGAGAATAGCAAGAATAAATAACCCTGAAGTTCTTCTTGTCGAAATAGGTGGTACCACAGGTGATATTGAGAGTATGCCTTTCCTTGAAGCTCTTCGCCAGATGCGCATGGAACTTGGAAAGGAGAATGTTCTTTTCGTGCATGTGACTCTTGTTCCCACTCTTGAAGCTGTGGGTGAACAGAAGACAAAGCCAACCCAGCACAGTGTCAAGGAGCTGAGGGGTCTGGGAATCCAGCCGGACATAATCGTGTGCAGAACAAAAAAACCACTCAAAGAGGACACAAGGGCCAAAATCTCACTCTTCTGCGATGTTGGTAAGCTTGATGTTATAAGCAATCATGATGTGGATTTTGTTTACGAGGTTCCTCTGATAATGGAGGAGCAGGGTGTTGGAGATAATATATTAGCAAAGCTCAATCTGAGGGAAAGGAGAAGAGACCTGAAAAAGTGGAGGAATTTTATAAATAAGGTTAAAGGTATTGATAAAAAGGTTAATATTGCCATTGTTGGCAAGTATGTGGAGCTGAGGGACTCCTATATAAGCATAGTTGAAGCTCTCAGGCATGCTGCCTGGAGTATGGGAAGGGATGTGAATGTACTGTGGTTTGAGGCTGAGGACTTTGAGGAGAATAAGGAGAAGCTGAAAGAGCTCTCTGATGCTCAGGGTATTCTTGTGCCGGGTGGCTTCGGAAAGAGAGGTAGCGAGGGTAAAATTCTTACTATTAAGTATGCAAGGGAAAACAATATACCATATCTCGGAATATGCTTCGGTTTCCAGCTTGCTGTGGTAGAGTTTGCAAGAAATGTGATGAAAAAGAAGAAAGCTAACAGTGCAGAGCTTGACCCTGATACACCGTATCCTGTGATAGACATATTGCCTGAGCAGAAGGATATTGAACAGCTTGGCGGGACTATGCGTCTTGGTGAAATTCCTCTTGAGATTGAAGAGGGCACAATTGCCTACAGAATCTATGGTAAAAGAAATGTCAGAGAGAGGCATCGCCACAGGTATGAGGTTAGCCCGGAATTTATAGAGGATATTGAAAAGCATGGCATAAAGTTCTCTGCCAGAAGCGATAAAGGAAGAAGAATGGAAATTCTTGAACTTCCCGGACATATACATTTTATTGCGACTCAGTTTCATCCTGAGTTCAAGTCCAGACCTCTTAAGCCAGCGCCTGTCTTTTTTTCCTTTGTTAAGGCTGCAATAAAGAAAGGTGAAGAGAATGTTTGATGCTGAAAAGTTTATAGAAGAGGCTAAAGCACAAATAAAAAATCAGGTTAAGGAAGGCAGGACAATAATAGGCCTCTCAGGAGGTGTTGATTCATCTGTTGCCGCTGTTCTTGCTCACAGTGTTCTAAGTGACAGGCTTGTGGCTGTCTTTGTTGACCATGGTTTTATGCGCAAGGGCGAGGAAGAGGAGATTATAAAGGTATTCCAGGAGAGACTGGGAATGAATCTCAGGGTTGTTAAGGCTCAGGAAAGGTTCTTTGAAGCACTCAAAGGTACAGAGGACCCTGAGAAGAAGAGAAAGATAGTAGGAAAAGTTTTCATTGAGGTTTTTGAGGAGGAGGCGAAGAGGATTGATGCAAAGTATCTTATGCAGGGTACTATAGCACCTGACTGGATTGAGAGTTCGGGTGGAATAAAAAGTCATCATAATGTTGCGGGTTTACCCAGCGGTATGGTTCTTGAGCTTGTCGAACCTTTGAGAGATCTATACAAGGACGAGGTGAGAATCGTTGCAAGAGCCCTGGGTTTACCTGAGAATATATCTGAGAGGATGCCTTTTCCTGGCCCCGGGCTTGCTGTCAGAATTATAGGTGAGGTCACTCCTGAAAGAGTGAAGATTGTGAAAGAAGCAAATGCCATCGTGGAGGAGGAGATAAAAAAAGCAGGACTTAAGCCATGGCAGGCCTTTGCAGTGCTTTTCAGAGATAAGAGTGTTGGAGTCAAGGGTGACATTCGAGACTACGGGCATACCATAGCTATCAGGGCAGTGGAAAGTGTGGATGCCATGACAGCAGTTGCCATGGAGCTTCCCTGGGAGGTTTTAAAAACAATACAGAGGAGGATAACAGGGGAGATAGCTGGGGTTACAAGGGTACTCTATGATGTGACAGATAAACCACCAGCCACAATAGAGTTTGAGTAGTTTTACCCTCTCAAAGATTTTAAAATTCCAAAGCTGAAGACTGCAATGGCTATTGAGTAAATTCCCACTGTGGAGACAAGTGAGAAAGCCTCAAGTGTCTTAATCTGTGCAATGCTGACCCAGAATAAGCCAAGGGTAATAGCAACTCCCCCTGTACTCAGGGCAAGGAGTTTTGAATTGAAGTTCTTCTTTTCAATAGCATAGCTTCCTTCTGGCAGAAGTACAGAGCTTATTCCTATAGCAATTATTGCCTTGAATATATCACCCGGAATGAAGGGAAATATGCCCTTAAGAACAGCTTCTCTAGCCCCCATACCTGTAATAAAAGAAAGCTGGGCAGCACCGAAAATGTAGATTATTATTACACCTGAAAACATGAGCACGGCCTGGGAAAGCTTTGACCTTGCTTCCCTGTAGCTATCTGTGAAGTAGCCTATTACCCAGGCAGCAACTATAAAGGCAATTATATAACCACCGGTAGCACCTGTAAGCACTGCAATTCCGGCTGTATTACCTGCGAACCAGGCAAGACCGAGAGCACCAAGGCTGGCATAAATTAACTGACTCAGAGCACCGTAGTGCTTACCAAGAATAACCCCGCTGAGCAGTACAGGAAGAACCTGCATTGTCACCGGTACAGGGGTGAATGGAAGATAGAAATTAAGTTGAGCGCCAATGCCTGTAAAACCTGCGAAGACAAAGGCTAAAGCAACCTTATAATAAAAAGCCAGATTATATCTCCATCTAAAAATACCAAGTCTTGCCCTTTCGTTAATAAACACAATATCACCTCGTTAACCATCAGTTACAGTAGGGTTAACGAAGTAAAAAAATTGCTGGAAAGATGCCTGATTCACCTTTTTTTTCTATCAATTGATTCCCAGCAGCCATCTTTCTTCTCAACCATGAGGGTTGGCGTACCGTTATATAGTCTGGGTCTCACCCAGTTCATAGTATTGATAATATCGCCTGAAGGTATTGGGGTGAGAGTTTCCGATATCGCATTCATACCATTAGTTTCAAGTTCTCCGGCTTTCAAATATCCCATGAATTCCCTGATTTTTCCAAACTCAATAAATCTTCCGTTATTTCCACCTGCTGTGAGACCCACAGCGGACAGTGCACCTATTATTCCGTCTCCTGTCCCGCCATATTCAGTTAAAAAGAGATTTTCATCTTTTGCCAGAGCATAAGCCATTTTTTTATTTAACACTTCATTTTGAGCTTTTATATCGAATTGAACAATAGTGTTTTTAACATCCCTGCCAGATGTGATGCATAGACCAGGGTCTGAACCTTCTGCCATTACATTTGATTTTTCCAGGAAAATTATACCAGAAAATATTAAGCCCTGGAGGGGCCTCGAACCCCCAACCTTCCGCTTACGAGGCGGACGCTCTGCCAGTTGAGCTACCAGGGCGTTTACGATTTAGCTACTTAGAGGATAGTATAACTCCACATCTTTATACTTTATTATCAGTATTTCAATATTTACTGGTTTTGTATACTTTCACCTGACCTTCCCGAAATCCCTTCTAACCTTCATATATAGATATTGCTGGGCATAGCCCTCATAAGGGTGCCACTCTTTTCTGGCAAAGGCTCTGACCTTCTTCTCTCCCTCAATTTTGAAGTATCTCTTCATAGCTCTTGCTATCCACACGTCCACAGGAAAGGCTTCAAGTTTGCCGAGACCGAAGAGGAGAATACAGTCAGCAACTTTGGGCCCAACCCCCGGCAATTTTATTAGCTTTTCTCTGGCTTCATGATAGCCAAGCTTCTCTATTCCATCAAGAAAACCTCCAGCAATGAGCCTTGATGTCTCTCTGATATACCTTTCTCTGAAGCCCAGTTTAACATAACTCAAATCCTGAGAATAAAGCTCCAGAGGCATATTACCGTCCTTTCCCAGGAGGCACTGTACATTCTTACTGATTCTTGGAATATTGCTGTTTATTGAGCAGATGAAACTTGCTGTCGTCTCCCAGAGGTCGTTTCTGGTTATCCTCAGACCCTTAAACTCCTTAATTGCTTCTTTCATCTTAATCTCAGAACCTATGACCTCGTAAATCTCCCGAAGATTATCATCCAGTCTCAGAAACTCTTCCAAATAGTTATGCGAAAGTCTCTCTGACTTTATTTCCTCTCCCTCCTGCCATAGAGCAACCTCTCTGCCATTTAAAAGTCTTGTATATTTGTTTTTATTCTTTATCCATAGAAACTCTGGTGGCTGGCCGCTCTCCATGGTGAGCCTCAGGTTTATCATATGAAGAATTTAAATACTCCTGAATATTTATATCTATCATGGTTGCAGTAAAGGAAATTGAGCTTGAAGGTCACATAATTGATTCCCTGATTCTCCCAAAGGCCTTTGATGCAATTATGGATGCCGGCGGAGACTTCGATGTTCTTGAGTTTCAGATTGGAAAGCACAAGAGTGACACAAGCTATGCAAGAATTCTTATTAAGGCAGATTCGAGGGAACAGCTTGATTACATTCTGAGTGAACTTCTAAAAATAGGTGCCAAGATTCCCGAGGTTGAGGAGGTAAGGCTAAGGCTTGCTCCCAAAGACAGAACTCTGCCTGAGGGTTTCTACTCCACAACTAACCACCCCACATATGTTCTGATATCAGGAGAATGGGTGGGGGTGGAGAACATAGAGATGGATGTGGCTATAGTTGTTGATACTGAAAATAAGAGTGCTCGGGGCAAGCCTATAAGCGATATAAAGAAGGGTGACCTTGTTGTAGTCGGAAACAGGGGAATAAGAGTTGAACCTCCCGAACGACCAAGAAGCTACTCTATGTTCGAGTTTATGAAGAGCAGTGTGAGTTCAGAGAAGCCTGTGGAGATTTTAATAAAAAATATTGCTGAAACCATAAAGGAGGTAAAAGAGGAGGGAAAGAAAATTCTTGTTGTGGCCGGACCTGCTGTGGTGCATACCAGTGCTGCAAAGGCTCTTGCTTCTCTCATTAAAGCTGGCTATGTGGATGTCTTCTTCGCAGGTAATGCTGTTGCTGTGCATGACATAGAGAGTCAGCTCTTTGGCACTTCCCTTGGAATAAATCTTAAAACAGGAAAACAGGAAGAAGGAGGCCACAGACACCATCTCTATGCTATCAATGAAGTTATGCAGGCAGGGAGTATTGAGAATCTCGTCAGGCAGGGAAAGCTCAGAGCTGGAATAATGAATGAGCTAATAAAGAATAATATTCCCTTTGTTCTGGCTGGAAGTATTCGTGATGATGGTCCATTGCCGGAGGTTATAACGGATGTTATTGAAGCACAGAAAGCTATGAGGAGCAGGCTTGAAGGTGTTGGACTTGTGCTCATGCTAAGCTCAATGCTTCACAGTATTGCAGTTGGCAATATATTGCCCAGCAGGGTGAAAACCATATGTGTGGATATAAACCCTGCCACAGTTACAAAGCTCACCGACAGGGGTACTGCCCAGGCTCTGGGTGTGGTTACTGATGTGGGAACTTTCCTACCTGCTTTGAAAAAGGAAATTCTTGGATAAATTAATCATCTTCTTTCAATCTGTCCCAGATATATTCGATTCTCCTGGCAACTCCTGTAGGTACAATCTCATTGCTATCAGCCAGGACATTTGATATCTCATTGGCAAGAAGAAAAACAGCCTTCTTATGTTCATTCTTTGTCTTGTAAATATGGTGGGGGCTTATGGTTAGGTTGAGATATTCTGAGAACTTTTCTCTGGGTATGCCATTATCTACAAGAAATTTCATAAGATTGACAAGAAGCTGGTGAAGTTGAATTATCTCACTCTTGTACATCCCAAAGATATCTACCTGTAAGGTTAAAAATATTGCCTTTGTATACTATAGCACAACTCTATTACCATCTAGATTGTATGAAAATAAAATAAAAAAAGAAGAGAATTATTTCAACTGCTCTTTGAACAGTCTGGCTATACCTGCTCCGTCACTACTGGCATCTATGTCCTCATTTCCAAGAACAGCTCTGTAGACGTAATAAGCCACAATATAACCAATAATGACTATTATTACTTCAATCCCCATCAATGTACCCATACTACTCATTCTTTTACCTCCTTAGTGTACAATTGCCAGTGCCATCATGATTCCTGGTATCGCAAATGTGTATAACGAAGACCACATAAGGAATCCACCATTAAACCTCTCTGGAACCTTGCCAGCCATAGAAAACCCGGCTATGTTCATTGCAATGAACCACATATAAGCTACTGAAGCAAGGTATATCCAGTTACCACCAGGGAAAATCATGTTCATTGCCATGTTGAAAAATACAGCATATGCCAGCGTTATCCAGCCAACCACAATAGCTATCGGTGCCATGACATGAAGTTTAGCACCAATTATCAGTATAAGTCCTATCATAGTGAAAAACAGCCCATATAGCACACCAAGTCCTGCCATGTAATTCGATATGGGACCCATGGTTCCCATTAGATTAGACGAAGACTGAAACATAACTACATTTATAATCATAAAGATTCCGCCTACCAGGGCCACTATTCCGGTTGCAACACCAGATATTTTACTTCTACTTGGATTCATATGGTATGCTCCCAATGCCATCAACACGAATGCACCAGCAAACAAGAATGGCGTAATTGCCTTCCCAATCATCATTTCTACTACCATTTTTACACCTCCGACTTCTTCTGTAGGATATGGTTAATTATTTTATAAGTAATTTATTACCATTCTCACCAGTGATAATTGTTATATTATAATAATTAGTTGTATATATAACAGGTACTTTAAATTACTCCCTATCAGTTATATTCAATATGAGAATAATTCTAATAGCCAGTGATTCCATGGGCACGAGGAGCATGGCGACTTTTGTAGAGACACGGGACCTGAAGGTAATTATAGACCCTGCTGTGGCTCTTGGCCCTAAACGTAATGGTCTGCCTCCCCATCCCCTGGAAATAGAAAAAATGGAAGAAGACTGGAGAGAAATCAGAGAATATGCTGCCAGGAGTGACATGGTGGTAATAACTCACTACCACTATGACCACTATAACCCTGCCGAGATTGATATACTGAAAGGAAAGAAGCTTTTCGTCAAGCACCCGACAGAAAATATAAATCTCAGCCAGAAGAAACGAGCAGAATATTTCCTCTCAAAGCTACAGCAGGAAAAAGTTCATGTCGAATATTGTGATAACAAAAACTTCAAAAAAGGCAGCACTGAGATAATTTTTTCCAAGGCAGTATTTCACGGTACATCGCCGAAGCTTGGTTATGTTGTTGAGGTATTCATAAAAGAAGGAAGGCAGAGCTTTTTATTCTCAAGTGATGTTGAGGGACCGGGTATAAAAGAGCAGGCAGAGTTTATTCTGGACTGTAACCCCAAAATTACATACATTGATGGGCCCATGACCTATATGCTGGGTTATAGATACTCGGGGGCAAGTCTTCAGGCTTCTATAAAAAATCTTCTTAAGATTGTTGAAAATACTCAGGTTAATACTCTTATTCTTGACCACCATCTTCTGAGAGACCTCAGGTGGAGAGATTATATGAATGAGGTATCAGAAGCATGCAGACAGAAAGGATGCGAATTTTTAAGTGCAGCACTATATTCAGGAAAAGAAGAACTCATGCTTGAAGCAAGAAGAAAGATATTATATGAAAAATAGAAAAGGAGATAAACCAGCTTAGAATGTTGGCTTAACTTTGTACATTGTGATGCCTGCTTCTCTGAAAAGCTTCATTGCCTTTACACCGTCTGGTGGGAAGACGTGGATTGTGGCATGGAAGGGAGGAACTGTCATCACAGTCTTGTACTTTAGAGGAATCTTATTTTTCTTCATAAGGTCGTAGCCTTTGTGGTAGTCTCCATTCATATAGTCAACTCTTATTGGTATTGAGACATCTGTTCCACCAGGTACGTCATCAACAATAAGTCCCAGCTTCTCTCTCTCTTCCCAGAAAGCTATATCTTCATCAGTAAGCTCTTCCTCATACTTTCCTTCAAAATTCTTGCTATGTAGCCATGGGGCATCCATTGGGTTTTCAATTGTCATTCATTTCACCTCATAATATTTTTTTGTTATATTTTACTTATAAAAAACTATTACTCAGCTTTTAATATTTAAAGTTTTCCGTTTATATGCACAAAAACATTTTTATACTAGCCCCGGTATAACCCTAAACTATTATGAAAGTTGGCATATTAACTTACAGACAGGCTGAAATTTTTAAATATCACACTCTTGGCTATTCTCAGGAGGAAATTTCAAAACTACTTGGTATATCTCAGCCAAGAGTCAGTGCTGCTCTGAAAGAAGCAAAGAAAAAAATAGAAAATGCCAGGGAGACTCTGAAATTTCTGGAAGAGCTCAATTATCTGAATGAAATGAAAAGTAAAGGATTCAAGGGAGATTTAATCCTCAGATAATTACCTGGAGGTCTGGGCCTTAACAACAAAGTTATTGGCAATTTCCCAGAGGACATATTTTACCTCTTCCGGTAGTTTTATTCCTTCCATATTGCCATAAATTGCAGGTTGAAGAGGCTCCATCAGTACATCTGCAGCTTTGAGGGCTCTCTCTCTTGCGGTCAGAGTTTTATCTTCCAGAACTTCTTTTGCCCTCATGGCAGCTTCTCTGATAAAATCTGGCACCTTGCCTATACCAAGCATTTTCAGCTTTTTCTGATTATTCTTGTCATCCTCTTTAATAAAGATGTCAAGAGTGTAGGATAAAGGCTTTGTGCCCTCAATGGCAACTCTCTGGCTTACAGCCCAATCAACTCTCTCTCTTACACTAAGGAGTCTCTTCTGAGCCTCTTCAAGAAAGAGTTTTTTTATACTTACAGGCAAATCAGGCATTTCTTCAAGCTCTTCAATAAGCTCCGTAGTATAGATAATTTTATCTTTGACTACTTCGTCCTCCTTAACGGCACCTTTCTTGAGCTTTTTCTTTCCGGCAAGAACTTCTTTAATCTCTTCGACTTTCTGCCTGACTTCTTCAGGAATATCGTCAAAATTCAATCCTATACCTTTCAGTATCTTTTCTGTTTCTTTGTCTTTACCTGTAAAGACTGATAGATTCTCCCCGATAAGTTCAAGGTCTTTTTCTACAATAATTTCTTCGCCCATAGTAATTTACCTCCAACCTTTCAGAACTAATGATTACTTCTATCTTGGCATATATATATTTTTTGAAGTGACCATGCGTTATGTTGATTTCATGTATCCGGTTCAAGTATATAGCTTATTTTTATATATATCAAAAGCAATATTCTGATCATTGAGTGGGAGACGAAGGTGAGGCTGTTGATTGAAAAAATTAGAAAAAGGGATGGAAGAATTGAGGATTTCAACCAGGAAAAAATTAAGAATGCTGTACTTAAAGCTTTTATAGCCACTGGAGAGGGGGATGGGAGGGAAGCTGAAAGAATAGCAGAAAAAGTGGTAAGAAAAGCTGAGAGAGAGTTCAGGAAAGGTATTCCGGGCGTTGAGAATATTCAGGATATTGTAGAGGAGGTTCTGATTGAAGAAGGCTTTGCAAAAGTAGCAAAAGCATATATCCTCTACAGGGAGGAGAGAGCTGAGATGAGGAGATTGAAGAAGTTTTTTGGAGTGCAGGATGAACTCAAGCTGAATGTGAATGCTATAAAGGTGCTTCACAGGAGGTATCTTCTGAGGAATGAAAAGGGAGAGGTTATAGAAACTCCAGCTCAGCTATTCATGAGAGTTGCAGAGTCAATAGCCAGTGTTGATAGGAAATATGGTGAGGACTACGATAAAACAGTGAAGGAATTTTTCAATGCCATGAGCTCTCTTCTCTTCCTTCCAAATTCGCCCACATTAATGAATGCAGGAACAGAGTTGGGACAGTTGAGTGCCTGTTTTGTTATCAAGATTGAGGATAGCCTGGAAAGTATTTTTGATGCCCTGAAGCATATGGCAATTGTGCAGCAGAGTGGAGGGGGCACGGGCTTTAGCTTCTCAAGACTGAGACCAAAAGGTGATATAGTGAGAAGTACGATGGGCGTGGCTTCAGGCCCTGTGAGTTTCATGCGAATCTTTGATGTTGCAACGGATGTCATAAAACAGGGAGGTAAGAGGAGAGGAGCGAATATGGGGATTCTGAAAGTTGACCATCCTGATGTGGTTGAGTTCATAACATCAAAGCAGGTGGAGAATGTGCTTGAAAATTTCAATATAAGTGTTGGGGTTACATATTCCTTTATGGAGAGTGTGGAGGGAGGTAAGGAGTATTCTCTTGTGAATCCACGTAATGGCAAGGTGGTAAAAAAGGTCTCTGCAAGAGATGTCTTCGACCTTATAGTTAATTCTGCCTGGCGGTCCGGAGAGCCAGGTCTTATTTTTATCGATGAGGTGAACAGGCATAATCCAACGCCAGCTCTGGGTGATATAGAGAGCACAAACCCCTGCGTAACTGGAGATACTCAGATTGCGACCTCCAGAGGTCTTGAAAGGATAGCCGATGTGGTTGATAAAGATAGAGAGGTGCTGGTTGACCCCAGACTGAATGGAGGCAAACCCCAACTTAGAAAAGCAGTTAAAATCTTTAAAACAGGCTTTAAAAAAGTGTACACTCTCAGAACAGGATGCGGTTACGAGCTTAGAGCTACAGCAGAGCATCCATTGCTTACACATTCTGGATGGAAAAATCTATCAGAACTAAAGAAGGGGGATAGAGTATTAATTCAGAGTGCTGGCTGCTTTGGCAAGAACTACGAGCTTCCTGTTGATGTGCAGAAGATTAACACACTCACAGGAAGGAGACTTAATCTACCCACCCAATGGTCTGAAGAGCTGGGTGTTGTACTGGGATGGCTCATTGGAGCTGGCGTATTAACGGGGGAGAAGGCAATTTTCTACTTTGGCATGGAAGAAAGAGAGCTTATGCCCTACTTTGCAACCATATTGAAAAAGTGGAATGCAGGGCGGGAAGTTGAACCGCAGGAGTATGGAGGTGTTCCAAGACTCCAGTACCACGAAAATGGGATGGTAGAATTCTTCTCAGGGCTGGGTGTAAAGAAAGCAAAGAGCCTCGATAAGGGGGTTCCCATGGCTATATTCACAGCACCAGAAGAGACTGTGGCAGGCTTTCTCAGGGCCCTATTTACAGCCGATGGGGCAATAGGTACTGGAAAGAATAATGGTAAGATTTGGCTTACATCTGCATCCGAACGTCTGTTGAAGCAGGTTCAGTTGCTTCTTCTAAATTTTGGAATAAAATCCAGAGGATATACTCGCAGACACAGCTTTTCAAAACCATTCGATTATACTACTGCAAACGGAGAGGACATGCTCTACAGGAGCGGAAAGAACCACTGCTATGAGCTGGTTATAACTCGAGAGAGCACAGGGAGATTTGCCGGGAAAATTGGATTTTTACCGGGAAAAAAACAGAAAGCCTTTCTTGAAAGAATGCCTGACAGGATAGGTAGCTTCTATGCCGACTCATTTGAGGATGAAGTAGTCTCAATAGAGGAGAGTGGAGAAGAAGATGTTTACGACCTTAAAGAGCCGGAGTATCACTCCTTTATAGCCAGTGGCATAGTGGTTCATAACTGTGGCGAGGTGCCTCTTCTGCCTTATGAATCCTGCAACCTGGGTTCCATAAATCTCTCAAAGGTTGTAAAGGGTGAGATTGACTGGGAGCTTCTGGGCAGTCTCACAAGGCTTGGAGTGCATTTTCTTGACAATGTAATAGATGTCAATATGTATCCACTGAAGGAGATTGAGGACATGACAAAGGCTAACCGCAAGATAGGCCTTGGGGTGATGGGCTTTGCCGAGCTTCTCCTGATTCTCGGGATTCCCTATGATTCGCAGGAAGCTCTTGATACTGCTGAAAAAATTATGTGTTTTATATCTGAGGAGGCAAGAGAAGAGTCGAGAAGGATTGCTCTCAGCAGGGGAAGCTTTCCCAATTTTGAAGTCAGTATTTATGCCTCCAAATATGATGCCCTGAGAAATGCCACAGTAACAACAATTGCGCCGACAGGAACTATAAGTATTATAGCAGGCACAACTTCAGGTATTGAGCCTCTTTTTGCTGTTTCCTTTGTGAGAGATGTTCTGGAGGGCACAAAGCTTCTTGAAGTTAATCCTGTTTTTGAAAAGGTAGCCAGAGAGAGAGGTTTCTATTCAAAAGAGCTCATGCTAAAGATTGCAAAAACTGGTTCTATTCAGGGAATTGCAGAAATTCCAGAAGATATTAAGAGAGTTTTTGTTACAGCTTTAGATATTCCTTATGAATTCCATGTGAGGATGCAGGCAGCTTTCCAGAAGTATGTGGACAATGCAGTTTCAAAGACAATAAATATGCCTTCGACTGCTGGCCTTGAAGATGTGAGGAATGCCTTCTGGCTTGCTTATAGGCTTGGATGCAAGGGAATAACAGTTTATCGCTATGGCAGCAGGGAAAAGCAGGTTCTGTATATTGGCGAAGAACATGTCAGAGCTGGTTCAGAATATTCAGGTGGGTGTCCAACAAGGGAGTGTATTGTTTGACATGTCTCTTGTTTATCTTTACACTGGTGAAGGTGAGGGAAAGACCACCAATGCCATAGGTCTGGCTGTAAGGGCAGTTGGTCATGGGTACAGGGCAGTTATTATTCAGTTTCTGAAGGGTAGGAAGGATATCGGAGAATATAAAATTAAGGAGAAGCTTTCTCCGCTTTATGAGATATACCAGTTTGGCAGGGAAGAGTTTGTTAATCTTATAAATCCTGATGCAGAGTGCTACAGGCTTGCGGAAGAGGCATTAAAACAGGCTGAAAAAGCTCTTGAGAAAAAACCAAGGGTTCTTGTTCTGGATGAGGTGAATCTTGCTGCAGCTTTTGGCATTGTGGACAGGAGAAAGGTACTTGAGGTTATTGACAGGGCACCTGAAGAAACTGTTGTTGTGCTTACAGGGAGAAGGGCACCCAGAGAATTTATCGAAAGAGCTGACCTGGTTACAGAGATGAGGTATGTAAAACATCCCTATGATAGAGGCATAGTGGCAAAGAAGGGCGTGGATTTTTAACCTTTAAGCTGAGGTGTAATTTTAGCATTACATTCACAACCTATATATATCTAAAAATTAGAAACAACTATACTATGAGTCAAACTCTTATACTCCTTTATATAATTACACTTGTACTTCTTGCGCTAGATGGATATTACTTTAAGAGATTAATGTCAGTAGAGGATGAAGTTAAGGAAATAAAAAGAAAGAACAAGGAACTTATTAGTGATATATATGAAATAAAACGCAGGGATTAGTCGTTGAGCATTCTTCCAAGTACTTTTTTAATTTCAGAAATATCTCTGCTCAATCCGAAATATGATGAAAATTTTTCTGTGGTGGTAAGGAGTTTTGTTCTTCCCTTTGGCTCTGCATCTATAAACTCCTTGTTAACCAGAAGCCTGATATGGGCATATGCTTTTTCTCCTCTGGCTTTTATAACTTCAGACTGGAGTACAGGTTGTTTAAGGGCGGTGTAGGAGAGGGTTTTGAGAACTTCATTGGGAAGAACAGGTCTGAGCAGTTCTACGAGGGCACCTGACAGAGTATCCTTAACCTGCATCAGATAGCTATCCTCTTCCACCTCGTTTATCTCAATAACGCTGCCAATTCTGGAATAGCTTTCCTTTAACTCTTTTATGGTTGCCTTCACTTCCTCAAAATCAAATCCAGATATCTCACTGAGTTTATCAAGTTGTATAGGTTCAGAGGAAATAAAAAGAGCTGCCTCCACAAGAGCTTTCTTTTCTTTCATCTTACTTCCATCAGGTTCTCAGAGTAACCGGACTTTATCAGAATATCTTTAACCCTGTTTCTATGGTCGCCCTGGAGCTCTATTCTTCCATCCTTTACTGTGCCGCCACAGGCAAGTTCGCCCTTGAGCTTTTTGGCCAGGTCATTTATATCAATAGACTTCTCATTGATACCTTCAACCACTGTCATTGACTTACCAAACTTACGTCTATTAACTGATATGGTTATTTTCTGCGATTCTCTCGCAATTTCTTCACATATACACAAATCTTCAGGTAGTCCACAAACTTCACAAATCGCCATGCTTCACCTACTTTGTTTTGATGCCTCTTTCTCTTTTTTTAATGTGTTCACCCTTTATAAATTTAACCCTAGAGTTAGAGCATAGGGTTTTTCTCTCAGTGTTATTTCTCTTGGCTAGAAAAAATTTCACATGAAATACTAACTCTGCCTCTTAATCCTTTTTCTGAATATAAATATGAAAATAATAATGGAGCCTGCTATTATGTAGCTGTAGTTGACCTCTCTTTTCTTCTTTTTCTTCTCAGAGCAGAGTTTCCAGTCATGCATAAAAGCTTTACTGAAATACCCGGCTGGCTTTCCATATATAATCAAATCTACCTCTCTATTTCTTGTAGGTGAGTTGAGATTCCAGTTCATACTTCCCAGCATGACAGCTTTATTATCCACAACAAGACCTTTGACATGGTATTTCTTTATGCCATCGCTGAAGCAACCCAGCTTTGCCTGAAGGTTCAGATTCTCTCTATGTGCAACTCTGTTGAGATATTCAACAGTATAAAAATTGCTCATGGGATTTTCTCTTTCAGTGTTGTACCAGGTTGAGTCAAGAATAATCTTTACGTCTACTCCCCGTCTGGCAGCCTCAAGGCAGGCTTTCAGAAATAAATTTGGCGTTTCTTTTACGCTGCCTTTATTGGCTCTACCGAAGTATTTATAAGCATAGAACTGCTCGACATACAGGCTTCTGTTGGCAGAATTAATAAGCTCAAGGGTTTCGTTGAGAGCATTCTCAGGTGCGACTGCGGTTTTAACAATGAAGATACCATTATAAACCTGCCTATTCAGACTTTTCTTTTCTGCACTGCCAGATTTGAAATAATATGTTTCATGAGCTTTGTAGGGCTGTGAAAACTTCAGGTCACTGAAAAACAGGTTTGCAAGATTTTCAGCCATCTTTTTATCGTAAATAACTGCGCCCCAGCCCCTGTTCCCTTTTCTGGAGGGAGAGGAAAGCACTCTGCCCGAAGTTCTCAGTCACCACGAGAAGGGTGGTGTTGTCAGCCACGGCATATTTTGCATGATTGTATCTCAGCTTTTTTGTGTTGAAGAGATATACCCTTGCACCTCTCTTTTTTAACTCGCTGATTATATTCTTCTCATCCACTTTTATTCCGCCCACCGGAGAACCCTCAACAATAATATATACACTGACTCCATTCTTTATATCCTTAAGTAGAAATGAGGCAATCTTATAACTGGTGAAGGTATAAACGTTTACATAAAGGCTGGTATTTGCACTCTCTATAAACTTTTCCAGAACGGAAAGGTCAGAGTCTGGTGTTGTGAAGGTTTCAACATGCCCCACAAGAAACTCTTCGGCAGAAACTGTTTGGGTGAGGAAGAGTAGTAGTAGAGCTATCCCCAAAACCCTCCTGTTATGCATAATAATTGTATGTATATGTGCGGTTTTAAATTTTTTGCTCAGTGAGAGATCATATCTCTCACAGGTATAAGATATTTATATTCACTGTAGGGAATTCCTGAGTTCCAGTGGTTTGTTAGTCTGGCCAGGACAATTATAAAGAAAAATGTTCCAAGGAGGAGGACTGCAAAATTAGTTTTATTTAATGAACGCCCGAAGATGGAAAAAGACAGGGCTTTATTGGGGCAGCTTTCAATACAGATGAAACAGGCCATGCATTCGGGGCTTCTTACAGAATTTTTTGTGTGAATTTGTATATCTGCAGAGCAAACCTCTGTGCATATTCTGCAGTCGCTGCATTTCTCTGGTTTTCTCTTCACAGATGAAACCCCAGAAAAGCCCAGAATTCCAAGCAGGGCTCCATAGGGACAGAGATATCTGCACCAGAAGTTTCTGTATATGAGGGAGAGAATAACTATGGCTGTTGTGAAAATTAAAGTCAGCCTTCCAGGATTTATCCAGAAGTCCAGGAGTTTTGCAGCCACAACTTTGTAATATGGTGACTGAAGAAAGGCCATAAGGGAGGCAGAATTCATATCAATAACCACGATTTTAAGGAAGAAGAGAAGAAGAAGATATTTAATCGACCTCATGAATAAATCAAGAAAGCCGGGAATTCTGAAATTTCTTCCAAAAATTTTTATGCCAAGATTGGAAATTGCTTCCGAAACTGTTCCTACTGGACATATCCAGCCGCAAAAACCTCTTCTGTAGAGCAGGGAGATAATCAGGATAGATATCAGAATTACAAGAGACGCGGGATGAATTTTATCAAATACTCTATTTACAACCAGGTTTTTGAGGGCAACAAGGGCACCAAGTGGCATGAAAGCATCCACACTTTCAGGGTAGGGGACATAGGGGGAGGCACCCCCACTATCAAAGTGTTTAACAAAGAGGTATAGCATATACCAGATATAAAGAGAGTAGAACAGAAAAGAAGTCTGAACATATCTCCTTAAATTTTTCCTGCCCCAATCAATTCTCATGTGATAAAATAGTAACTTTCATTTAATTTATATTTCTACGAACATGTTTTGATTATAAAATCATCTCACAATATAATCTATCCGGATACCCTGTTAAGAAAGCCACATAATAGTGGGTGAACTCCTAAAAAAGAGGTCACTTATGGAGAAGCCTTCTGACTGAAAACAAGCAATTTATGAGGAACAGTGGCCTCGTCATAGTTTTTACTAAATTTTAAATAGTTAATCCCTTAGGATAATAAAATGAGCGAAGCTATCAGAAGGGGTAAACATAAGACAGAGTGGATTACCATATCGCTGGATGAATATGAATCAATGAAAAGAACAATCGAGGTTTTATCTGACGAAGACCTTATGAGTCAAATAAAGGAAGGCCGGAAGGAAGATGCTAAGGTTCTGGATTTTGAGAAGCTTGCCAGGGAGCTGGGAATTTAAAATTCATCTTTATGTTTTATAGCTTCAGTTGTCACTATTTTTCTCTGATAATCTATTGTGAAGATAATTCTAAACTTCCTTTCAAAATACAATTCCCAGTAGCCGTGAAGCTGCAAGGGTTTACCATGCTGTCCGGAGGAGTAATAAGTAAAATTGTGTTCTCCTTTGCTGTAGTATTCTCCAAGCTCTTTTTCAGAGTAACGCCTGTCCCCTGTGAGGTATCCTTCATGTCCCATCAGGGTTTCTACAATATCAACAGGTATGGCAGTAGCCAGCTGGCTTCTGAAGAATTTACGCAGACCATTATTCATTATTTCTGCCTCTGTCAATTCCTCTGTAGATTTTATAAATTTCATTATCCTGACTAACCAGACCTTCCTTTTCTAAACGGGTGACTTTTTCTTTCGCACCCTTTTCAAATACTGTCGTATCGGAAGGAGGAGGTAATTCAAGAGCATTCCAGGTTTGTGATATATTATTTTTCAATTTTTCAGCAAAAATTTTATTTTTTCTATTCAATTTCTCGATTTCTTCCTCAAGTGTTTTTATTTCGTTATTGACTCCCTCGATATTTTCCCCATATTCCCGTCTGAGATGTTCCTCTGAAAATAGAGCTTCTTTTATCTCTTTTTCTCTTTTTCCTATTGCTTTGATTACATTTCTGTTTTTTAAGTTTTTAATATCTAAAAATTTAGAGATTATAGACCACCATTTGCTGTCAGTAAGTTTCTGTCTTTCAATAGAGTATAATAGTGACCTTTCAAATGCTACGCCCCTCAGAGGACTGTAAATTCTAATCTCTGACCCATTTACAAGGATTGCAAGAAGGGCATCTTCATCAAAAGTGTACTGTTTTATCTGTTTTATGCAGTCATTTAAATTTTCATCGTAATTTTTTATGTCAATAATTACCTTGCAGTCAGGAGGTACGTTTTTAATAAAAACATCTATTTTCCCTCCTCTGCGTGTATTATAATCAAACACCAAATTTTCTGGTTTATGTCCAAGTAGTTCGAGGAGAGGGACAACAATTTTTTGTTTTACATCTTCTTCAGTGGGACTTATATCCCGCTCTCTTAATTTGGCTATTCTCTCGATTGACTGTTTCATTTCCATTATAGCTCATCTCCACTCCGGGCGAAATAACAGGTTGCCATCACGCTGTTAGACGATGTGCGCTCTTCCTTAATTAAGTTATTCCTGTCCCCTGCCATTATATAAAAAATAAACTCACCTCATAAGTTTGATATAGTCCCATATACTTTCAATGGGTATTTCCATTTTCTCAACATCTCTATCTGTGGCTATTCTTTTTGTGAAACAAGCTACAATATCATCGCAGTAGTACTCACACTTGTGAGCAGGGCACATTCTGAAAAAGGATTCCTCTGACAGTCTTGTTTTCATTGCTCTGACTCTGAAATCCCTGCTCCATATAACTTCCTGAGTAAACTCTTCACCACATTTCTCGCATAAAACAGTTTCTTCAAAATTCGACTTTTTCTCAAAAGTTTTTTGAAGCATCTGCGAATACTGTAAAACTCACATGATTATAATTTTCTGTAAGAATGACTGAAATTTTCTGAGTAGAGTTTTGAATTTTCTGTCTCTCTTAAAAAGTTACCAACAAGGATAAGAGCAGTCTTCTTAATCCCCTTCTCCCTTACCTTTTCACCAATATCTCCAAGGTTTCCAAGAATAACCTCTTCGCCTTCCCTTGTCGCTCTGTAAACAACTGCCACGGGAGTATCCATATTGTAACCATGCCTCAACTCCCCTATAACCTCGTCAATTTTAGCTATACTCAGAAAGATAACCATACTTGCTCCATGCTCTGCAAGAAGGCTCAGCCTTTCTCTCTCTGGTACATCAGTTCTGCCAGAAATTCTTGAAATAATTACAGTCTGTGATACCCCCGGTACAGTATACTCCTTTTTAAGAAGAGCAGCTGCAGCAAGAAATGAGCTTACTCCAGGTACAACTTCGCATTCTATACCATGTTTCTCAAGTTCGGTTATCTGCTCGCCTATGGCACCGTAGATACTTGCATCACCGGAGTGCAACCTTACAACAACTCTGCCCTTTTCAGCTTCTCTTCTTAGAAGTTCGACAATCTCTCTGAGAGTTAGGGGAGCGCTGGTGTAAACTTCGGCCTCAGGCCTTATAAAACCCAGAATCCTGTCATCCACAAGAGAGCTGGCATACACAACAACATCTGCCTTTTCAAGAATTCTTTTTGCCTTAAGTGTTATAAGTTCCGGGTCGCCTGGGCCTGAGCCAACAAAATAAACCTTCATACTTTCACCAGGTATACCTTTTAATCGATATTATTTAAAACATGATAGCTTTGGGCAGTAGATTAATAAACTTTTTCTGCATGTTATACATGCTATATACTTCTCATAAGCTCAGCATACTTCTTCCCTTCCTTCTCTCCGTACTGCTCTATCCAGGCAAGAAAACACATCTCCACAGAGCTAATTTCTGCCTTCTCAGCCAGAACCTGCACTTTTTTTATTAACTTTATATTATCCATACCAAAAACTTCTTCAGGGTCATCAGCAACCTTCCCTATAAATCTCCTGACGATTTTATCAGGCATGGCAGTATCCACGCCTCCCATCATTCTGAGGTACTGTATAGTATTAATACCAACACCATTGAGCCTGCCTATAGTATCTTTCTCCCAGTGCTCAATTTCAACACCCGAAGCCCAGAGGGAAAGAGCCTGAAGGTCATTAACTTTTTCCCTTTTTTTAATTTCTGAAATCCTCGAGGCTATTCCGCATGCCACTTTCCAGGAACGTTTATTTTTCCATAGCCATGCAACCTCATCGTAGTGTAACATTGAAAGTTCCTCAAGGCCTGTGAATTTTTCTGAATATATTTCTCTGAATTCCTTCACCTTCGGCACAACGAGAGTAAAATAATTCACACCTATCGAGGTGAAGGCGGCATCTATAACCATGAGAACAGCATTTCCATTCCAGCGTTTTCCCGAAAGGCATCTCACTGCTGCATCCCTTACCTTTGGGTAATGCTCGATTATAATTTTGATTCTTTCTTCAGGCTTCATGTAGTATCTTCCTCTTGGTGATGTTATATAACTCTTAAAAGTTTAATGATTAAAGAGAGAAATGTTGTAATAAAAAAACCTTTGGGTAAATTCAGAGTTGCCCTGGTGTACCCCAGCAGGTATAGTGAAGGAATGGCAAACCTGGGGCTTCATATTATTTATGACCTTCTTAATTCAATTGAGGATATATACTGTGAGCGCTTTTTTCTTGGTTATACAAGAAGTCTGGAAACAGGCTCGGAAGTTAAGGACTTCAACCTGATAGTATTTTCATGGCAATTCGAACTAGATGCTTTAAATATTCTTAAATTTTTAAAAGAATGCGGAATTCCAATTGACAGAAAAGAAAGGAAGGAGTTTATCCTTGTAGGAGGTCCATGTACAGTAAACCCTGTACCTCTGGAGAGATTTATAGATGCCTTCTATATTGGCGAGGCTGAAGTATCGATTCTGAAGTTCATTGAAATTTTCAGAGAACTTGAAAGTCCAAAGGAGGAAGTTGAGGCACTCTCTGAAGTTGGGGGTATTTATCTTCCTGAAATTGAAAACAGGGTTAGAAGAGTTTACCTGAAAGACCTTGACAGTTTTTACCCTGTAACCCAGATAATGTCTGAAGCCTCGGTTTACAACGAAGCCTTTCTTATGGAGATTTCAAGAGGCTGCTCAAGAGGCTGCAGATTCTGCATGGGAGGTTATATCTTCAGGCCACGAAGGGAAAGAAGTCCAGAGAAACTGAAGGAAATACTGGAGATGGGGGTGAAATTCAATAAACCAAAGAGAATTGTACTTCTGGGAGCCAGTGTAACCGATTATTCCAATATACACGAGCTTTCAAGTATGATTTCCGAATCAAAGGTTGAGGTTTCTGTTCCCTCCATGAGAGTGGATGCACTTACAAAGGATTTTATTGGAGCTCTTGCAGATACAGGGCAGAGAAGCCTGACTATTGCACCCGAGAGCTGCAAAATTCTGAGGCTTGCTATGAATAAGCCTATAAGAGATGAGCATATTTACAGGGCTGCCAGATACACTGCAGAGGCAGGATTGAAGAATATAAAGATGTACTTTATTGTTGGCATGCCTGGTGAGAAAGAGGAACATATGCTTGAGATTGCAGGGATGGTTAAGAAGATAAAGGCTGATACAGGGCTGAAGATAAAGATGTCAGTAAATCCGCTTGTTCCAAAACCACATTCAGCTATGGAGTGGGCACCCTTTGTGGACAGGAAGAGCTATTCAGAGAAGCTCAGACTGCTCAAGAAGGAGCTTAAGGGTAAGGCAGAGGTAAAGAGTGAAAGCTACAGGCTCAGCAGTCTTCAGACAATTATAGCAATGGGTGACCATTCAATTGGCGATGTTCTGGAGAGAGTTTATATGGGGCAGAATTTAAATTCATGGAAGAGAGCATTCAAAGAACTTGGAATGAGTTTTGATAGTTACCTTGGTGAAAGGAGTACAGATGAGCCACTGCCATGGGACAAAATAGATACTCTTGTTAAAAAAGATTTTCTTATTAAGGAGTACACCAGATACCATAATTTACTGGGTGAAGTTTCTGGAGCATAGTCCAAGGTGTATGCAATGACTGAATATACAGATGATTTTAAAAAGAAGTATCCAAATCTCGCAAGGGAGATTGAAGGGTCGGAGAGGCTTCCGGTTAAGGGAGTGAGGCATAATATTGATGAGGCTGAAAAAGCTATAGATAGCTTTCAGGGACATTCATCTGATGCCATAGGTTTTCTCAGAAGATGCGCAACGGATGAGGAAGGGCTGGAGATAATAAAATACCTCCTGGATAGAAAGGAGATAAGTGCTGAGTATGCCACGGAGTTGAAAATTCAGCTGATAAAGCATGGAATAAGCAGTTTCGGGCCAAAAAAACAATGGGGCTACTACAGGTAGCAGGCCCTGGAAATGGAGCAGTTAGTGCATCTGGATGTGGTTGATACTTCAGGTGGTGTACCTGACCTCATTATTGCTGTAAAATCTCTGAGGCTGCCTTCAAGCTCTTCAAAATTATATTTTTTCGGTTCATAGACTCTGATTGTTTTTCCTGTTTTTAAATCTCTTTCAGTCACATAGTAGAAAAATTCATCTTCTGGAAAATCCATTCTTTCTCTTAATTTTCCGTATTCAAAGACGGTTTCGCCTTCAGAGAGGCTGTGGCAGTATGCAAGAAGCTGTAGTTTCCAGCTTTCAAAAAAGACCCCATAGCTATGCTTGACATATTTTTCCTCTTCAACATATATTTTACTGCCCTTTTTTATCACCCTGTCAGGCTTGCCAATAAATAGAAAGCTGTCATAAATAAAGGAGGTGAGGAGGCTTTCGAATGGGAAGTTCAAACTGGAGAACGGTTCGGAGGCTTTATTAATTATGGTATGTGGAGAAATTTTAGCCTCTATTTTTCCTGAAAGGTTATGTTGCTCTATACCATGGAAAATTTCTCTTCTTACTGGCTTGATGCCCTTAATAAGAGTTAAATATACCTGCCTCCTGCAGTAAGCCATGGAAGCAAATTTTGAGATGGGTACTGTTCGCATAATACTATTTCAATACTCTCATAGAAAGAAATAGTGCAGGAACACAGGAAAGCTATAATCCAAATAGCTCTGCAAGACTTCTTCCTTCTGCAATCTCTTTACTGTACCGCTTCTCCTTATCTGCAACTTCCTGTGCCTTTGTGAGTATATCCTGAGCCTCTTCTCCGGGTACTACCACAACACCAACTTCATCGGCAACTATTATATCACCTGGCCTGACAACCTGACCGGCGCATGCTATAGGTATCCGAAGTTTTCCGTGACCATGAGGTTCGCCAGCATTGGGAGTAAAATACCTTGCCCATATAGGAAATCCTATCTCTGAAATATCATCACTGTCTCTTACTGCACCGTCTATAATCGCAGCTTTAATCCCTTTAGCCATGGCACTTCTCGTTGCGAGTTCACCCCAGACTGCAGCTTCAGAGGCCTGAGCATCAACAACGATAATATCACCTGCCTCTGCCATATCTATTGCCTTTACAACCTTACCCCAGTCGCCGCCCAGCGTTTTTACTGTAAAGGCTCTGCCTGCTACCCTTATTCCCTTAACAAGAGGTTTCATGCCACGCATAGCTCCAAACCTGTGCTGTGCATCACTTATAAATGGAGTGGACAGGGCATTAAAACCCTCAACAATCTCTCTGTAGCCAAGCTTCCTCTCCTCCTTCTGCTTTACCTTAACTCCAATAATTCTGCAGAATTCCCTGGTTTTTGCCTCTATATCTTTTGCCTTTGTAATTGCAGAACCTACAATAAAGACCTCCACACCTTCTCTCTTTAAAATAGATGCAGTTTCAGGAGTTATACCGCCTGCTGCAGCTATGGGTAGACGAACCTCCTTCTTTATTCTCTTTAACTCTTCGAGAGAGGAATCAACTCTCTCCATCTTGACTTTCTGCAGGTCAATGGGAGTATGGATAAGAAGGTAATCAACACCAAGCTTCTCAAGCTCCTTTGCTCTTGAAACCTTATCTTCCACCTCAAGAAGGTCAGCCATAATCTTAATACCATGGGCTTTGGCCTGATTTACTGCTCTTTTAACTGTGAAATCATCAGCAAGAGCCAGAACAGTAACAATATCTGCACCATTCTTTGCTGCCATCTCAACTTCTATATCACCGGTGTCTGCTGTTTTCAAATCTGCAACCATAGTGACTTCGGGAATAGCCTGTCTCAGCTTTCTGAGAGCAGGCATGCCGTGATTTTTAATTAAGGGCGTACCTGCTTCTAACCAGTCCGCTCCTGCCATGTAAGCTCTTTGTGCTATGGTGAGAGCATCTTCCATACTTAATAAATCCAGAGCTACCTGAAGGTGAGTCATAACTTTAAAGGTAATTTAAATCTTATTCCTTTAACAGCCTGATAGTTATCAAAAATTAATGTTATTAAAAATAAGAGGAAACATGTAGAGACCATCCAATTAGACCTTTTCCTTATAAACCTTTCCCTTTTTTCCCGATGTCCTGAGATTATTAAAATCAATACAATGAATACAGCATAAATCTCTACGAAAGGTTTATATAGTAGAAAAAAGCCGCCATATGCTTAAAATAAGTTCGTTTAACTTTGACAGAATTGATTATATTGACAATTTGAGGAATTACACTCATGCGGGAAATATTTCTATCTGCAAGTTTTTATACTTTTTTGACATCAATGATATTGCCAGAGAAGTAGAGCGGAAATATTATGTAGCGGGCAAGGAACACCTGCGTTATCCTGTGGATTCCATGCTAAAGCTCTGCATTGT